>DASZTR010000123.1:0-18120 GCA_035547955.1 Nitrososphaera sp.
GAACGGCGAGTACAACGTTGACAAAGGATATCACCTGCGTCGCGTTGCGCATGTGGAGCATATGCGATGACAAAAAGAACCCCATCGCGGACATCGAGCTCCACAGGAGCACTATTGTAGCTATCAAAAGAGGTATCGCCACCAGCGGCGCGCCAAAATACATGACGAGGGCTGCAAGGACGGTCAGCGCCGGCAGGCCAAACAGCAGTTCTGAAAGCGCGAGGCCCATCATGTACGTCAATGGCGAAACGGGTGAGGCTACAAAGATGTCCTGTATCTTGTATTCGGTCTTGTAGAACGAAATATCCTGCCCTAGCGCAAGCCCATAGCCTACAAGGGCCATGACGAGGCTCCCGGCCACGGCATAGTGTGTGTACTGGCCATTACTCACCACGAACAACACGAACAAGAGCGAGAACGGGCTAATTGCGGTAAAGACTAGTGACATCGGGTTTCTCTGCAGCCATAGTATGCCTGTCGAATATGCTATCAGGCACGCCTGCCTGATAGGCAGAGTCATGTTGTTGTTATTGCCATTGCTCATCTTGCTTTTCTTCTCCGGACTCCTTACCCACGAGAAACACGAATACGTCGTCAAGCGTGACAGGCGAGACAGTAAAGGGCAGGTTCCTGCGTATAGCAAGCTCGGATAATTCCCTAATAGATGATTCGTAGGCGAACACCCGAACCGTGCCAGCGCCAGTGTCCACCACCGACCCATATGACTTTAACGCGTCGCTGTCGAGTCCGTCCTTGACAATGTCGACGCGCATGTTATGCGGTATCACCTTGCGCAGTTCCTGTATCGTGCCCTGTGCGATTATCGAGCCGTTGTCCACTATTACTATATAATCAGAGAGTATCTCTGCCTCGTCCATGTAATGGGTTGTTAAAAGTATCGACCGGCCTTTTTGCTTCCAGTCCTTTATCGCAGACCAGACCTGCCTCCTTGACACGGGGTCAAGCCCTATGGTGGGCTCGTCAAGGAACAAGAGCTGCGTGTCGACTGCCATCGCCATTGCGACTAATATCTTTTGCTTCATGCCCCCTGACAGGTTCATCGCAGGCCGGTTCCGGGCATCCCACAGCTCCATCTTGCGCAGAAACTCCTCCGTCTTGTCCCTTGCAGATACCTTGCTTTCACCCCTTATCTGGAGCCAGTTGTACACGTGGTCCCAGGGGGTGAGCGCCCGCAGCGGCCTGCCCTCTTGCGGCACGATAGATACCAAGTATCGCAACTCTTTTGCCTGCCTTGCCACGTCATAACCGAGCACTCGCACAGAACCAGAAGTAGGCATGAGCTGCGTCGCACATATCCTGACAAACGTGGTCTTGCCCGCGCCGTTCCTGCCAAGGAGCGTAAAGACCCTACCAGACTCGACTTTGAGCGAGACATCAGAGAGTGCCGGGCGGCTGGATCCCTTGTACAGCTTTGTTATGCGCTCGGCCTCTATTGCAAACACACTGATGATACACGCGCCGCTCTAATGTAGAGTTTTTGAAATAAAATAGGTCTACAAACTTTGCAAAAATAGCAAATGCCCTTTGCAGAGACCTTTCTGCATATACCCCACTTATCGCGCATGAAGGGATTTTGCAAAAGTCGTAGCAGGTACGCGTGTCGTGTTACAACAACCTTTTGACACAATTCTGTACACAACAATTAGAAGTTTTGACCCTAGAGCCTCTCGATAGACGGATTATCGACGAGCCTTTTAAGCAAAGATGTCTAACAGATGTTTGTCAGGACCAATTAACTGACAGCAGCAAAACGACGACACGTCAGTAGAGCAAAAAACATCATCTGCCCTATACATGATGAAGTAAAGACGAACCAGACCAATCCCAGGGATGCCCCTGTCAACCCAAGCCCTGACAGGGCGCTCCTGGTTACCTTCTCGCGATATGCAAATAAGCCCCATTTTGCCAACTAGTACTGCACACAAAATGAAGCGAGAATTTGTAGTAGCCCGTATTGAAGCTTCCCAAGATGGCAGCCCATATGTATACGTCACATTTAACGACCCAAAGGACTACAAGCCGGACAGGCCCATGAGCCCCTTTGGACAGAACACGATGGCGTTTTCATCCATAGAGGATATGATGAAGAACATGCCAAAGGTGATGGCAAGCATGCCCGGCATGTTTGGCGGAGGAGGCCTTACTGACACCCCGGTCATGAAGGTAAGCATGAAAGAGTACGAGGATATGGGTATAAAGGTCGGCGACAAGGTTACAATCGAGGTACAGAAGATAGAATCGTCGGGCGTCTGAGCCGGGTGAGCCCTTAATTTAAATACGTATTCAGTGATATACCTGCTGTTTGGAACAGCAAAGAAAGATGCGCGCAGAGGTCAAGCTGCCACTCATACTCATCCATACCCCTTTTGGACTAGACTTCTTTGACAGGGTAGCCAGAGCTCCTGGCGCAAAGGCATGGGCGAAGGTAAACACGTACTTTATGCCCATCATAACGGTCCTTGCGATTTTTCTTATACTTGGCTCGCTTGCAGTGCTTTTTGCAAACTCTGAGGCAAGAGCAGGCATACGAGGAGTCGGACCGCAGGCAAACCTGCTCATACCAGGCCTTAACCCATACCTCCCCATAACCTATGGATGGGCAGCACTTGTAATAACAATCATAATCCACGAAACAGGGCACGGAATTGTTGCCAGGGTGTATAACATACGAGTTGACTCGACGGGGCTCGTGCTATTCCTCGGGATACCAATAGGTGCGTTTGTCAACATTGAACGAGATGAGCTTGCCAAGGCGACCCTCAAGCAAAAGAGCGCGGTGCTAACCGCAGGCCCACTCAACAACATGATACTTGCAGGTGCGTCGCTCCTTGCCCTGTTTCTGGTAATGTCGACGCTCACGCCGCTCCCGCCGGCCCCCGGCGAGCCGCAGTCTGGAATAGCGGTAATCAGTGTGAGCCCCAACTCGCTGGCCCAGTCCATCGGCCTCCCACAAGGCGCAATCATACAGGAGGTCGCTGGTCAGAGGGTAAAGCAGCTTGAAGATTTGGGAAATGTATTGCATGCAAACCTTGGCAGGACCATAGACATCAGTTGGGTAGACAAATCGGGCAACAACGCAATGACCAAGCAAGCTACGCTCCCCGGTTCCGTTGAGCCTGGCAAGGGCATACTGGGCATTACCGTGTCAAGCCTGCCGCCAGACGCAGGTGCAGCACTTGCGAAGTACAAGAGCCAGTTTGGCTCAAACCCACTCGCGTTGCTCCTCCCACCCACGATACAGGAGGGCCTCATTCCCTACTCTGACTTGATGACGCCAAAGTACGTGTCCACGATCGGCCCGGCATGGTCGCCCATTGCGAACACATTGTTCTGGCTATGGTTCATCAATTTTAACGTCGGCATATTCAACGCGCTGCCGATAGGGCCGCTCGATGGCGGTCAGCTATACAGCTCACTCATAGAGAAGAAGATAAAATCGCAGGTCTTGGCCAGGAACGCCGCCACGATGCTTACGATAGCAATGGTCGCAATCGTAGCAGCGTCGATACTGCTTCCGTACGTGATATAAGAAGCAATATGAAGCAGGAACGGCGGTACAGGGGCCAAACAAAAAAGATCTAGATCAGCACTTGAAAGAAGGGTTGAGTCAACACAACTTTTATGACTGACGCGAGGAGGATTCACCACAATCTTATTTGCGGCAACCAAGCGATAGGAGGTTAGACGTCGGTAGTGGCGGCGGGTATAGACCAGAACCTAAGAGAAAACAAGCAGATCTGTAATGATACAAACAACATTTCATGCAAAAGATGGCCTCGTCAGTCCAGTCTTCAAGGGGCTCAAAATCAGAATTCGCAAGGTGACAATCCTGAATGAAAAGGACTGTATCAAGGTCAAACAAAAATGGGGGTTTGACAAGAAGGATTGGGTAGAAATCCATTACTCACTACGAGTGCTGGGACATGCATGGCTAGCAAATGGGAAAGACTCTTGCTGGATAAAGATGAACCACTTAGGATTAATAGCAAGCCCTTTCATTCTAAAGCTAGAAAGGACAGGTGACGTCTTGTCGTATGAGCCGCCATACGTCGGCTAGGACAAGTGCGCGCTGCCACCTATCCAATTTTCTCGTCATTGTCTGAGCTAATAAGGATTAGGGGTTAAATGATATTCCAGAAACTACGTTGAAGTATCTTAACGAGCATGAACCTGTCTTATTATGCAACACAAGGTATCTAAGACAACATGAAATGTAATTGGCCGTGCGGCGGGCCAGCTAGCCCGCGACCTGCAACATTAGCCCGCGGTACGCAACAGCCAAAGAAATTGCTGACGAGCACGCGGGTACGCAACGGAACTTTCTATCTAGAGGGACTTTGCTATCTTTACTAACTCCTGTAAAGGTACGAACCCTTCAATATGCGTGATCTTTCCCTGTTCGTAGATTCTGAGCCTCGCAGTCATGTCAAAGTTGTTTGTAATTACTTTTCCGTCAGGGAATTTTGCAGTCTGGACGCCTCCGTTGACAACAGGCTCATTTCCCCATGCAAGCTTGCCATTGATGTCGATCAGCTGGGGCTTCAGTGCAGGATTTGTTTCCAGGATATGGTTGAAATCGTCAATGGCGAATTGTGTGGCATTGGTGACTTCGGGCCTGTCACCGAGTCTAAACAGGATTGCCCCTCTGCTGATGGATGCGGCGTTTATTGGGTCCACCTGATAGGTACTTCTGTCAACTGTCTGGTTCCAGAATACAACATTGGCCTCGCCTGATTCGACTATTCCACACTTGTATTCATAGGAGGTTGGCAAGTAATCAGGGACTTTGAAGGCGAGTTTCAGTCCTTGGACCTCTGAGAGCGGAAGGCAGCCGTCGTTTGCAACAGGTTGCGTTGATGTTTGGGCAACGTTTGTTGCCGCGAAAGCTGTAACAAAGACTCCAACGGCAATCAATCCTGCGATGAAAACGATTCGCGATGTTTTGCTTTTATTTTTGTTTTCCATTTTTTATTCACTCTCCATTCAACCGGGCAGTCCATACACCGCACCATCTCTAATTCCGCTGCATGAGTTTGTGGAAGCAGAGTTTCCTGTCTTGAGTTGGTCTTGGCTAGGGCTTGCAAACTCGACTTGACCATAGGTACCGGTACTACCTAACGTGCTACAATACTTTCCGCCAGAGTTGGATGAAAGGTTGCTCCAAGTGCTGCCGCTCTTGTACTGGACTGTATTGAATATCCCGACGATACTATTCTTTGTAGAATCAGTCGATGCGCTATTTGTAGTTGCTTGATACGAAGGATGCCCTTGAACAAAGTTTGTTATGCAGACGTCGCTATCCCAACCTTGCGTAGAGGTATATCTGAGCCAACATCCTAGCCCATTATAATATACCTGATACGTAGTTGCCGATGTTGGCGTTGTGCTACCTACGTCATATCCTTGAGTGCCGGCAACCGAATCCCAATAGTACTTTAGCTCAACGTATACAGGAGATGTCTGTCCTAGTGGAATATACTTTGCTGGTCCCGCGCCGGCTGCACCATAAGAATTATCTATGGCGTAGACTCCATGGTATTCAAAGCTCCTTGCCCTCCACCAATCAGTTTCTGTCAGGACAACGCTCGGATGGGGCCGCGTCAGTGTGGCTCTTGCCCCCACTTCCCAAGGACTGGTGCTATGTTTTTCCCATCCGCTTCGTGTGGGCGGAAAATTCAGTGCATTGGCAACTTGCGAGATACCAGCCACGAATGCAGTTGAGGCCATTACAAATGACAAAACGATTGCGATGGCTTCAGTCTTCTGTTTCTTGCTTAGTGATGAATGTTGTAGAACTTTCTATCACCTGACCTCAATAGTAGAAACCAATAGATCAACTCTCTGTATTTGGCTATCTATGATGACATTTGCCCTGTTATTGGCACACTTCTCGATACACAGACAGAAAATCTAAGTTGCGCGGGTTTTACCGTTACAGCCCGCGACCTGCAACAATAGCACGCGGGATGCAACAGTTGGCCTAAGTTAAGAAAACACGCGGCTACGCAACAGAACTCGATGAGTATATGCTTTTATACCTGAATGGAGGAGTTAAGCTGACTTATAGCTGGCTTGTGCCGAGGCATTTTCTACAGCACAATACTTGGCATAGCTGGATGAAAGGTAAATGAGGCAAGAACTTGGAAAAAAATGAGATAGAAGGATTTGAAGGAGGAGAGCAGACGCGTACCCAGCGCAGGTTCCGGCAGGAACAACAACACAAAAGGCCCGCGCAGGCAGAAACCACGGTTCCTTCTGCCGCTGCTCACGTGAACAAGGTTACGACTGAAAGCGAGGATGACGTCGCCAAGATAATACTGCAGTCAATACCTGCCGACTCGCAGATAACAAACGTCAGATTCGAGGGCCCCAACATTGCCTTGTATACAAAAAACCCCAAGTTTGCGCTCACCGACTTGACCTATTACCTTTCTTCGCTGTCGAAGACCCTGAAAAAGAGGTTCATAATACGCACCGACCCATTCGTGCGTCTGCCCGAAGATGCCACGCGGCAGGCAGTGGTGAAAATCTTGCCAAAGGACGTACAGGTGTCGGCGGTGTTTTGCGACGATGCAACCGGCGAAGTAGTCCTCGAAGTTAGCAGGCCAGAGGCAATTGACCCGGCGATGATAGTAGAGATTGCCCGGTCCACCGGCTGGATAGCCCATACTAGGCGCTCGCCACACATACCGTCGACCAGCATAAACACTATACACTCTACGTTAAAGAGCTCTGCAAAGGAGCGCTCGGATTTCCTCCAAAAGCTCGGAAGGAGGCTGTTCAGAGGATCGCTCGTAGTAGGAAACATGTCAGAAAACGGCAATGGAAATAATAATAGCTGGAACAGCAGCAGGAGTGAGCCGGCAGATATTTCGCCGAGGCCGCAGTGGTCTCTAAACCGCGAGGAAGTGATGCTTTTCTGTCTTGGAGGAGTCAAGCAAGTGGGCCGGTCGTGCTTTATCGTAGTGACTCCAGAGAGCAAGGTCATGCTCGACTGCGGCATAAACCCGGGCGAGATGTCCGGCCTTGACGCATACCCGCGTATTGACTGGCTAAACTTTAACCTAGACGACCTAGATGCAGTAGTCATTGGCCACGCCCACATTGACCACCAGGGATTCTTGCCTGCACTCTTCAAGTACGGCTACCGCGGGCCAGTGTACTGTACTGAGCCGACCTTGCCTCTGATGACCCTCCTCCAGATGGACTCGGTCAAGATCGCAAATTCAAACGGCACGTACCTGCCGTACGAAGCAAGGGACGTGCATGAAGTGATAAAGCGCACGATAACTCTGCCGTACGGCAAGCCCACGGACATCTCACCGGACATCACGGTAACATTGAACAACGCCGGCCACATCATGGGGAGCGCGACGGTGCACCTGAACATCTCTGGCGCGCACAACATACTATACTCCGGCGACTACAAATTTGCTCGGACGCAATTACTGGATAGCGCAGTGGCGACGTATCCGAGGGTAGAAACGCTGATAACCGAAAGCACATACGGCAATTCCTCAGACATCATGCCCGACCAAGCATTCGTATACAGGACATTTTCAGAGTCGATAAACAAGGTGCTGTCGGAGGGCGGCAAGGTTCTCATACCGGTGCCGGCAGTTGGAAGGGCGCAAGAGATCATGCTCGTAATGGCAAAGGAGATGAGCGAGGGCAGGCTCATCGAGTCGCCGATATACATAGAGGGCATGATATCAGAAGCAAGCGCGATACACATGTCCTACGCGCACTACCTCGGAGCAGACGTGCGCAGGTCAGTGTCGCAGGGCATAAACCCGTTTACGTCTGAATATTTTACAGTCATAACTGGGGGCAAGCGCGATGAGGCAATAAACGACCAGAACCCCGCCATAATCATGGCGACTTCCGGCATGCTAGAAGGAGGCCCGTCCGTCGAGTATTTCAAAGAACTAGCGCCGAACCCCAAAAACAAGATAATCTTTGTCTCGTACCAGATTAATGGCACGCTCGGCCGGCGCGTCCTTGACGGTAATGTGTCGGAAGTGAGCATGATGGACAAGTCCGGAAAGGTAAAGGTGGTTCCGGTCAGATGCCAGACGCAGAAGATCGATGGCTTTTCTGGCCACAGCGACTTTAATCAGATAATGAACTTTGTAGCCAAGGTCAAGCCAAAGCGTGTCCTTGTAAACCATGGCGAACGGACCAAGTCAGAAAACGTCGCAAGCGCGATATATTCTAAGCTAAAGATACGCTCCAGTGTTCCTGACAACCGTGAAATTGTCCGGCTGAGGTAAAAAATCTCCATAGCGTTTTTTACCCCGTGTGTCCAATAGTGTGTGCGGGAAGAAGACTCTCTGATGGCGATCAGGTACAAGTGCATCAATTGCAACATTGTTTTGTCAGGTGAAGGTGCCTCTAGGCACTACCTTGCAAACCCGACGCACAAGCTCGAAAAACTGCCACCACCGCCAAAGCCCGTGAAAAACCCAACTCGATAAAAAAGATATCTTTCGGACACACTTTTTAGCTGCTGGCCAGACATACAAAAGACATCAGGGAATCATCGTCGTGGTCTCTTTATGAAACTATTTGTACATTTTGGGTCTGATGGCGGAGTAGCGCAAAAACACATGGAAGAAGCATGTGCATCATTTAGAGGTATATATATGCAAATGGGTGGAAATTTTGAAGATGAAAAAAGAGAATTGGCTGCGAGAGTTTAAAGCCTCATTCACGTATGATACGCGATAGAAAAATGATACGATATATGTGGCTCTTTATTCCCTGATGCTTTCCAACGTCGACACGACCTGCCATAGCATCGTGCGTATATGCGATTGCATCTGAGGGCTCTGTGTCGCGCCGTCAAGCAGGCTGATGGCGTTTGCAGCTCGGACTGATACGCTTCCTGATTTTTCGTCCTTTAGTGCCATAAGGACTTCTTTTATCATGTTGCGGATGCTCTTTTGCACATCGTTGTTTTTTGTAATCGTGTCAAGTGTCTCGACGGCGCGTGCAAAGCGTTCCTGGTTTTCCTTTTCCTTTTGTTCTTTCTTTGATGATGATGAAGATGTCATCTCTTTCTATCTCGCTCCTACAGCCGACGAGCGTTCAATAGCCTTGCGGTTGCTTTTGAATGTTTTTATCGTTATCAGTATTCAAGGGCCGCCTTTTCTTCTGCCTGCCTTGTGAGTTCTTCAACGTGCTTTGTACCCTCGTCAGTCAAGGAAAACACCTGCGCGTCGCCGTCCTCGATGCCGTCGGGCAGGCTTGACTTGATGTAGCCCTTTGAAAGGAGCTCTTTGAGTGCCTCGCGGATCAGGATCTCGAAATACCCCTTGTTAATACTGTAGCCGTACTCGTGTTCGGCCTTTTGCGGCATAAGCCACATCCTTATCTGTGCTAGCGACGCACCTTCAGAGCCTCGCGTCAGGTTTGACAGTATTGATCTTGCGGCAGGCTCGATTTCCACGGCACCTTCAAGTATGCTGCTAACTCATAAATGGCTTTTGCTACACATACGCATTTTTTATATACTGCAGGCGGATTCCAAGATATACTTACGTGGTAGCGCAGCAAGGAGCAAAAGAAGGAGAGGAAAAGCTACGGTGCAACATCTGCGACGTGATAGTTGACGACGCAGCAAAGGCGAACGAGCACTCTATGGAAAAGGATCATGCCCTGCGGAAGCTAAAGTTGGAAGTCGACCTGAAGGAGACAGCGGCCAGAAAATACAACCACGATAACTCTGTAATCGTGCAGTGGACTGCAAGCATACACCACCTATTGGACTAGTTCCGCAATTTTTTGTTCTATAATCATGTCACTTGACGACAAGGACGAGCATCTTGTTTGGCGCAGGGCATTGATCAGAGCGTCTCCAAGCAACATCTCTTTTTAATTTACCGTTCCCTAACCTGATCTCCATCACTATCATTCCAATGCCTCAATTTTTTGGAAAAAGTGTCGATGTTTGCAAGCTGAAACCAAGTTGCTAAAAGACTTTTACTTTTTGCGTCTGTCATTGTCGACAGTGGCTAAGTTAGCGCCAACCACGTAACCTAATAGTATTCTTTCTTCGGAGGTGTAGTATTTGCTGCAGTTAGTTTCAGTCTTGTGGGATAGTTACTGCGCATACGAATACAGCGAATTGTCGTTATTTCGAGTATGAACGATAAAATGGGCGAAATCAAAATCGTGAAAGATAAGAAAGTGACGGACTATGCCTTCACAGATGATAATAATTTACTCTTAGGTTAGGTTGAACAACAAACGGAACAAGAAAAAATAGTGACGTCAAGAGCGACAGCAAGTATGCGGAAGACGTTAAGCTTAAAGGCAATTCAAAAATAACCAAAATAAAGCACAGGTCAAATTTCACAAGCGGCCAGAATATGCAGGGCCATTCGCTGGTTTACGAACAATACTACAATGACTTGCCCTCGTTTCTTCCTTTGTCCTTGCGCCACCTTACACGCCAGAGTCGTCGTTTTTCATAGTTCGACAAGAAGCCGCCGTAAAGCGAGTGCACGGTGAAACATCATCTATTTTATGCTAATGGAGGGTCAAGTCTTGGGGGAGAATGAACTGGATGGCGAGGCTTATCACATACAGGACTGCAAGTATTATGCCTATTTTCAGTCCGATCTCTTTTTTGAACATCATTGCAACGGCGCCGATGGTCATTGCAGTAACCAGGATCATCTGATATTCTAAAAGAGGGTTTGCGTCAATGTTGGCAACAAACCCGCCGTGTGACATGGCACCAAACACCGCCACGGCAAGCAAGAGAGTGTTGTTTAATATCTTGGAGCCAAGAACGTTTGCGACCGCGATTGAAGCGCCTGCGGCGCCCTTTCTTGCAAGCAGTATCATAGAAATCTTTTCAGGCATCTCGCCTGCTATCGGGCTGATGATAACTGCAAGCACGATGACAGACACCCCGCTGTCCAGCGAGAAACCCTGAAGTGAGTGGATGAACGGCTCGGCGCCTACAAATATCCCCGCCGTGCCGGCGGCAAACGCAAGGGCTGCCTTTGCCATCTGTTTGCCGCCCATTGCTTTGTTGTGGCGGGATCCCTCCAACTCGACTATTTCGTGGCCTCCAGCAGACCTGACCTCGCTCTTGGACTTTTTCTTCTTCTCGCTCTTCATCTCCCAGAGCGCCATCACGAGATATGCGGAAAACATGCCGGCAAAGATAAAGCCGTCGATAAAGTTATAGCCGTCAAGAAAGAGCGCAGCACTTACCACGGCTGTCACGAGCAAAAATATCTTGTCCAGCTTGAATGTCGATACGTCTATGCCCTTGAGCGGTGCCTTTGACAGGCGGGTGGTCGCGACTATGAGCATGATTGCAAGGCCAAGAGTCATCATTAGCAGGTTGCTGCCAAGGCCGGCGCCGATTGCCGTTCCGTACGAGCCGTCTGCAGCAGCGTAAACTACAATAGCTATCTCTGGAAGAGTAGTGGCAACGCTCAAAAGCGTGCGCCCTACGAACTTGGCGCCGTACTTCATCGAGAGGTGCTCCGCGCCGTACGAAAGGACGTAGCTTGCCCCCGTCAATTCAGCAAGCCACAGGAGCATCATTATAAGATTATCTTCGGCCAAAGAATGACAGTCTCTTTTTGTGAGCAGACGTCATATAAATAAACGAATCACAGAGAAGGATCGGCAGTAGCCTTCGTAAAGACGTACGGCGTGTCATGCACTTGCTCTGCTGTCCAGTGCGTTGGAAGGGTCACGACTTCGGCCACCCGGAGCCCATAATCGCTTATCACCTTGCCCCATCCCCATTTCGAGAGATCCCGGGCGTATTTTCTTGGCAAGTGGCTGCCCATGAACGCAAACCCGGACGAGTGTCGGAGTTCAGGCACGGCAAGGATCCTTGCTATTGCGCTGTTCGCAAGCATCTCGCCCATCTCGGGCAGGCCAGAGATAAAGAACACGGGACGGTCAAGACCTAGCGAGTGGTAGTCAAACTTTGTCGCGTCTGCTCCACGCGCGTAGAACTCCACGCCTGTTGCGGAGGCGATCTTCTCTTGCAGCATCACTAGGTTCTCGTCTATCTCTATCCCATAAGCGCCAAGCCCGGCGACCTTCGCACAATATGCTATCCTGCCGTCGCCGGAGCCAATGTCGACCACCTGTCCAAAGCCAAGCCTTCGAGAAGCAATGGCGAGCGCATACGCCGACAGTATCCATGTAGGATAGAAGGGCTGGTAGCCGGAGTCGTGTTTGATGCTCCCTAGCCAGTATTCGTTGATGTCGCCCTCGTACACCCTGCATGGGACGCTTAGAAACTGCATGTCGCACCACTTGTAGTAAATCGGGTTATTCTTTGCAAAGTTATGGAGTGCAGCTAGCGCGCTGTCTGCAATTGGCAAAAGCTCCGAAGTGGCAAGTGGTATCGCCTCATGCATCGGGCTCGTACCCTCGAAGTTTTTTGCAAAATCCGCCTTGAGCCTAACTATGCCATCGGCAAGTGCGTCGCTACCATCATAGCGCTCTGCCATGAGTCAATACACAGACTCCGCACTCGGCCGAAGGCCGCGCTTGAGGCTCTTGTGGCCGCATTCCTTGCATCTGTAGATCCGCCTGCGCTTATAGGTGTAAATCGCGTCCGGCTCCTCGATGACCTCGTGGGACGTACGATTCATGCACCGGTCGCAAAAGCGACGTTCTTCCTGCACGTGATGGGTAGCGCCCTGCTGTAATTTTAATATGCCCACCTGTACTGAAAATTGAACAAGATGGCGACGATATACACGGAGCTTTTCCAGAAGGAATGCGAGAACAAGTTTGGGATGACCCGTGAAGTTGTACGTGACGCCATTGCGCAACCGGACAGGGAACAGCGTCTTGAGTCGCAGGGGCTGACCCTTATCTTGTACAGCAAGAAGCTCCCCGGCTCCGATGACCGCCTCATCGTAAGCACGCACGTGCAGGAACAGCACCTGCTGGTTGACCTTGCCTTCCGGCTGAAAAAAGAAATGGTCGACCAGGCAAAAACCACGCTACCCTTCCCACTCCTGCAAGCACTCGCACTGCGTTTTGGCCTGCCCGTCAAGATAGGCGACAGGGAGAGCAAGTTTGTGTATAACGAGATTTTACCAACGACAAGCCAAGATATCAAAAAAGTGCTACGCATAGGCAACCCCGAAAACAAACAGCTCGTCTCATCAATATGGGTGCGAATGCTGCAGAACAGAATGGGCTTTCTTGCCCAATGTGCGCTCGTTTTTTGCCTAGACTCGCAGGCCTATCAGGCGTGGCTAGAGAAAACATAGCAGAGCAATAACGCCGCGTGATTCGGTGGCTATCGATACAGAGAGCATGTTTACTCTATAAGCACATACTAGCTTTTTATACTACATGCAATTATTCCAGTGCATGCGTGAATCCGAGCTCGTCCAGATGCACTGGGACATCGTCAAGCTGCTATCGCTTGGCGTGGATGAAAGGTTCCTCCAGGAATCAAACATCACCCCAGAGCAGGCAAGGGAACTAGTGAAGGGCTTGCTCTACCTGCGCGAGCGCTACGGCGACAGGCTCAGCAAGCAGTAGCGGCCAACAAAATTTTAATCAAGTAAAAAAAGACCTGGCTTACTTGCGCATCTTTTGCGCAAGCAGTTCTGGCACTTCTCCCGGGCGCTTTGCCACCGGCACACCGGCCTTCGCATAGTTTGACACCTTGGAATCGGCAGAGCCATAATTGCCATAAACTATGGCGCCTGCATGGCCCATCCTCTTTTCCTTCGGCGCAGCCCTACCCGCAATGTACGCCACTACTGGCTTTGAAAACGATGTCTTTATGATGTACTCGGCAAGCTGCTCCTCCGCGTCACCGCCAATTTCGCCAACAACTACTACGGAATCAACATCGCGCCTGTTTCGGATCAGGTCGAACGCCTCTATCAGGTTTGTTCCGTTTATCGGGTCGCCACCGATGCCAAACGCCAGCCTCTGTCCAAAACCCTTGTTTGTCAGGTTAAAAGAACACTCATACATCAGCGTGCCGCTCCTTGAAAACACGACTGTGCTGCCCGCCTTGAACGGCTGCGCCGGCATGATGCCCACCTTCATGACCTCCGGCACGATGACGCCGGGGGTGTTAGGGCCGACCATCCTTGCTCCCTTGCTCTTGGCGTATTCAAGGACCTTTATCGAGTCGCGCACCGGCACATGCTCGGGTATCGCGACGAGCAGCTTCACGCCCGCGTCAAGAGCTTCGACTGCGGCGCCGTAAAAGAACTGTGCGGGCACAAAGATGCCAGAAATCTTGGCGCCGGTCGCCTTGACGGCGTCCGCCATGCCGTTGTAGACTGGTATTCCCTCAAACGTCTGCCCGCCCTTGCCAGGCGTGACGCCTGCCGCCACATTGGTGCCGTACGCCTTCATGAGACGCGTGTGCGTCGAGCCATAGCTCCCGGTAATCCCCTGGATCACCACGGGCTTTTTGCCATAGTCGCTGTCGCCTGTTTTGCCGACGAGTATGTCAAAGATGTCGAATTTATTATTCTCCATGACCATCATCTTCACTCTTTCTTACCGCCCACCGCCGCTACAGCGGCCTGTATTGCTTCCTCGACTGTAGGGTATAGTTTTGCCTTGCTCCCATTGAGCATCTGCTTTGCCTTCTCTGACTCGGCGCCGGAAATCCGGGCAAATACCGGCACCGCGATAATATTGTTCTTGTACGCGTCGAGTATCGCCTGCGCGACTAGGTCCGTCCTAACAATCCCGCCAAAGAGGTTGACTAGGATCGCCTGCACGCGCCTTATCTTGCTGATAACTATGAGCGCTTCATATATCGTCTCGGTCGTGGCACGGCCTCCAAAGTCAAGGAAGGTCCCCGCCCTGCCGCCAGCGTCAGAGACTAGATCCAATGTTGACATGACCAGCCCCGCGCCATTCCCAATAATTGCGACGTTGCCGTCAAGCTCCACCAGCGAAAAGCCGCTCTCCTCAGCCTGCTTTTCAAGCTCTGAAACGTGCTCGTATTTCTTTAGCTCAGGGTGGCGGAACAAGGCGTTGTCGTCGATTATCACCTTTGCGTCAAGGGCGAGCATCGAGCTGTCGCCAAGGATTGCCACAGGATTTATCTCTGCGAGCTCGGCCTCTATCTCACCGGCCATCTTGGACAGTTTCGTTACAAGATCGACAAACGACACAACAGCGCTACCCGTCAGGCCCAACTTACTTGCAGTGTCCTCTGCCACCTGCAAGTCGATGCCGCCTATCGGAACGTCGACTACTACCTTGCTGCCGGTGCTTTCGATCTCGACTCCGCCTTCTGCCGATGCGATGAGCGAGTAGCAGCGCTTGCTCCTGTTCAAGAACAACGACAGATACAATTCTTTTTTGATGTCGGCCATCTCTTCTAGCAATATACCCCGCGGGAGCTCGCCCTTGACCTCCTTGTGGAGGAGCTCCAAGAACTTAGGCTCCAGCTCGGCCTCGGACTTGCATTTTAAGATGGCGCCAGCCTTGCCTCTTCCTCCAACGGTAAGCTGCGACTTTAGCACAAATGGATAACCAAGTTTCTTTGCCCCCTCCCTGGCTTCGGTCAGGTTGTTTGCCAGATATGAACGGGGTATCCTTATCCCGTACTGGTCAAAAAGCTCCTTGCCCTGATATTCCAGTAATCGCATAGATAATGAGGTCAGCGATTTCCGTTATTTATAATTCTACTTTGCGTTTGATATTGCAGAATAAACACCAAATGCAAATCGTCCACAACGTTGCAAATTCTAGCCATCGTTTATTCTGCCTGCTCTGGCTGTATCTTTTGAATTAGTTTGTTTATCACGAGGTACGCAAGTGCCGCAGCCGCAAGGCTCGGGAGCGTGGCGCCTACGGGAGGCATTGACTGCACGTGCAGAGGAGAGAGAGGCGACATGACAAAGTTGAGGATCGTGCCAATGGCCCATGCCGTGACAGCGGACCATGCGACGTCTTTTTTGCCGTCGCCAAACATCATACCCTCTGTGTATTTCTGGCGCTTCACAAGGTAATAGTCGGTCAGCACGACGCCAAAGAGCGGCACGAATATGGCCCCAATCAGGAGCAGGAAAGTTTCATAGTCCTGTATGGTGACTACTGCCGCAAGTATAGTAGAGAGTGCTGTAAACCCGATTATCAGGTGTTTTTGCGACAACCCGGGAAAGATGTTTTGCAGAGAGACTGCAGCAGAGTATAGGTCTGCAAAGGCGTTGTCAGCCTCGTCGACGAGCAGCAAGACCATCAAAAACCCAAAGAATATCGTCTGCATCGCCACGATTATTGCAAGAACGTCAAATGTCCCAAGAAGTACTCCGCCAAAGTAGAACAGGGCGTTGGTGAGCGCGAAGCCTACTAAGGTGGCCCAGAACGCAGTCCTACTCTTTTTCGCAAAGCGGTTATAATCGGCCACAAGGGGCATCCACGATATCGGCATGGCAATGACCAAGTCAAGGGCAGTAAAGAAGGACATGCCCTTACCCGAAGACGTAAGGATGTCATGTGCGCCCGGCGCTGTCAAGAGGGTCACGATGATTATGACAGAAGTGCCGTAGGCTATCCATGCGGCAAACTTGCCAAGCCACTGCCGCGCCACTGCGAGTGGGCCAATAATCCCAAGCAGCGCGACTAAGGCACCAAACGCTGCCGCAAGCACAGGGTATGGAACGGTGTGCCCTGAAAGGAGTGCTGCTGCGCGGGCCATTATCATTATCTCAAAAGTGGTCCACCCAATAAGCTGCATCACGTTGAGGACGGAAGGCAGGTACGAGCCGCGGATGCCAAAGGCAGGCCGCATGCTCACAAGCGATGTCACGCCGTGGTCGCTCCCGATCTTGCCGGCGAGCGCAAGTAGAACCGACCCGCCGGCGGAGCCTGCTATTATTGCGAGCGTCGCGTCGACAAAGCTCGCCTCTGACAGGAACGAGCCGGCGGAAAGCACGAGCAGTCCGACCCCGAGGCTCGACCAGAGGATGAAAAAGTCAAGGCCGACCAGCCTGCGGCCTTTTTCCGGCATAGGAGTTATGCCCCACTCTGGCGCCTTGATTATCTCCTCCACAAAGAGAGAGCGTACGGCCGAGGATTAAAGGATATTGTGCTTATCTCTTTTTTGCGCCGGCGCGCTTTCGGTCGAGGTCGTTAGTGCGCCCGCGTCGTCAACTCTCCGGGGCTTTCTCTGCTGCGGGAGCATTATGTACACGCATGCCGAGCCGCACATCGTGCACGGCACATTGTTGCCGCCGTGTTGCTCACCGCGATAGTGTATGCGTTCCGCTTCTTCCGGGTTTATCGAAAGTGCGATCTGCTTTTCCCAGTTGAGCGTGCGTCGTGCCTCCGTGATAGCAGCATCCCACTTTATCGCCTTCTCCCTTATCTTTACAAGGTCGCCGGCGTGGGCAGCTATCCTATAGGCTATGAGGCCTTCCTTTACTTCTTCCGCAGTCGGCAACCCAAGGTGCTCCGCAGGCGTGAGGTAGCACAAAAGGTCGACCCCTTCCGCCGCTGAAACTGCAGCGCCTATAGCGCTTGCAATGTGATCATAGCCGGCGGCCACATCGGTCACGAGAGGGCCCAGAACATAATATGGGATGTCACCTATGAGCGATTTGGCGAGCCTAACGTTTGCGGCAACTTCATCCAGCGGGACGTGCCCCGGTCCCTCGATCATGACTTGGACGTCCTTGGCATGCGCCCTTTTGGCAAGCCTTGCGACGTTTATCATCTCTGCCACCTGCAGCTCATCATGTGAGTCAAGTATCGAGCCGGGCCGTAGCGCGTCTCCAAGACTGAACGTTATGTCATACTTGTTCGCTATCTCGCAGAGGTAGTCGAAGTGCTGAAAGTACGGGTTTTCCTTTTCGTATTTCAGCATCCACGCGGCGGTTATCGTGCCGCCTTTTGAGACAATCCCCCCGTGCCTCTGGACTTCAATAACCCGCTTGGCAAGCTCGTTTGTGATGCCAGAGTGGATGGTAGTATAATCAACGCCGTCCTTGGCGTTTTTTTCAAAGGCGCCAAGAAAGTCGTCTTCTGTTATGTCGAGAGGGTTCTTGGATTTTTCCACGCCGTGCCAGTACGCCTGGTACACGGGAACGGTGCCAAAGGTTATTGGAGCGGCCT
>DASZTR010000124.1:0-12867 GCA_035547955.1 Nitrososphaera sp.
GTACAAATGGTAAAACTCACGAGCAGATTTTGGATCGTTTGTGATAAGTGTAGCAGGGATATCGAATCCTAACGATTTGGCGACAGAAAGCTGTTCTACATGGTTGCTTCCATGCATGGTTGCGAATGGTTCATTTATCCATGCACAATGCAGACACCTTCCAAACGAATAAAGCGCATCAGACCATTGTTCATAGGCAAACTTATGTGCAAGCATATTACTGCTGTTGAAATTTATTTCACTCAAGTTATAATGATGTAACCAGACAGCACCAATTCTAGTAACATCCAATTCTTCGCTATATGCCATCAGAGAATTTTTGGTTTCAGTTTCTCCATTGATGCTGCAGGCCAATCTCAGGTTCTCGGATATTGAGTCCAGATTAATTCGCACATAATTGATTCCTTTGCTAAGAAGAATTCCTGCAAGATAGTCTGCTTCAGGATCATGATTCCTAGACATCATTAACACAAATTTTCGAGAATTATTTCTTTCAGGCAACGGAGAAAAAGAGTATTTCCTCATGAGATATTTGATGTCTGCAGGCTCTTTTTCTGATGAATTTATGGTCCTGTCCACGAAATGACAAAGAAAAGGTAGGGCGGATGCCAATTGGATCTACCTTGGTTTGGCTTTGCAAATCAATGACTTTTTGGATCTCCATCGTCAGCTTGACCAAAATCATATTCGATACCAAGCTGGTTTCTGCACTCTGCCATGCATTCGCAGAATTTATCTTTGTTTGTGATAAGCCATTGTACTTCTTTATCTGTCAAGTCAGCTTCTGCACCGTTTTGACAGAGTATCCTTACTACTTCTGCGGCGTTCTTTGAACTCAACAGCTTGCATAGCTGTTCACCAAACGCTTTGTTCGTTACAGTCATTCCAATTACGCGGTCTAAGTCTTGTTCAGACATGAGATAGCCAGAACATCAATTTATATAAAGATTCTATCATTTTCTAGATTATGATATTGTTTTTCTAGAACTACTTACAGTATTTACATATTTTCTGTTTATTGTTATTATTATGCAAATTGTCCTCATTGAGTTAGCGCGTGTATTATTTTCAGGGGCACATACGCACGCCCATGTATTTTGGATGGCAAGAATCTTCTTGTGCGCATTCTAACCATCCTTTGAATCTGCCCTAGTCTTCTGCATTTCAGACATGACTTCACTTAGGAAATCCTTAATATCCTCTTCAGAAAGAGACGCTGGAATTCCACTTTCATTTTCCATTATTTCGGATTTCTCTTTGAATATTTTTATAACATGTTTCTCCATTTCACGTTGCATTTCAGCAGTTCCCATATCATCTAAAAGCTGGGTCTTCCGGATAATTGAAGACCTTACTTCTCGACGCAGACGCGCATCATGCGCAACAGAAACTGCAGAATAGTGCAAGCCAAGGTACAACAAGATTGCAGCTATTGGAACGAAGGCGATACTAACAATTCCAAACGGGGGATATCCAGCTGCAACTATAGTAGAATTTGCGACGATGAAGTAAGATATAATTCCATATGCGGCTATGGCCATACTCTCGGCAACATGTTTTGAAGCATTCTTGATCAATCTTCTAATAGAAAGAAAACCAAGACCATATAATATTCCACACAAGATTGTGAGACCAACGATCATCGTCATCATCAGAAGGTCGGTTTTGTTTGAGCTAATTGCAGATCCTATTTGATATAATTCATTATACGCCGAAATATACACTAAATAAAAGACAATCAAGGGAACGCTTGTCAGAATCCAGAATTTCGCGTGTCCGATTCTCCTAATGTTGGTTGATAGAAGAATGATACTCCCACTCCACATCAAGAGAAAATATGCATACATAGAGTAGGTTTGAGCAGAGATAATCCAGCACATGAAGGAGTCAGGTTTGCATGTTAAATTAAACACAACATCCGAATTTGAGGTAAATACTAGTGGCTTATCGGCCAACGTGATTTGAAATAAAATAGGTGAGACTATCGCATTAAATGTAAACGCGCCGGCTGCAGACGCGTACAGAATTACCACAAGAGATTTCCTAACCCTGAACCATACCGCTAATCTGTGCGTCAGAATTCCCATAATCACAGAGTCCATAGCGTAAGCGCCTATCACAATTGCAGACAATATTGAGGTATAGTATCCTCCTTGAAGAAAGCTTTCAACGAGGATAGATACCAGCAAGCTGGAGAAGATAACCAAGGGCGCAAGGATTGCCACCTTTAATAGTAGAATATGGGAGGAAGTGGATCTCATCAACTTTGCATTTGAAATAATTCGAGTTAGGATCATGTACTGTGCGCATATGGAAACGGCAATCATTGCTATGAACAATAACCAGCCCAAGAGAGTAGATACTTGTTCTTTCAGAGTATCAATGGAACTACTAATACAATAATCAATAGATAGTAAAACCAATGCAGTGATGGTAGTTGCAATAAATGCCTGATCATTTTTTATCGGAGATAGTCGTGCTCCCAAGTTATCAACAACAGCTATCGATTGAACTTGAAATAATACAGTGCGATGCTGATAAGTATTTTGTTGAATTAACTGTGCGTGTTTGACATAAAAATGGCATAAAAGTCTCTAGCCTGCCTCTGCATAATTTTTGCCAACTAGCTATCTAGAAGAAATGATAGATTACAGCGGGCAAGACACTTGTGCAAAAACTTTCATTATCCAAAAGATCTGAGATAAGAAATTAACAGCAAGATAGACGCTGCGGATTTTTGATCAAAAAAGGGGGAAAAGCTTACCCCGACGCGCAGCTGCTAAAGCCGCACTCGATGCAGATGTTGCACCCCTCCGTGATGACGAGTCTGGCCTTGCACGACGGGCAGGTGGTATCCTCGTTTGAGGACATGACCTGCATTGCTGCCGGCTGCGTCGCCTTCTTTGGAACCTCTGGTGGTGCCTGCACGGACATTGATGCTGCCGCTTGCGGGATCGCGCCGTCGTCTACTCCCTGCTCCTTCAGTATCTTTAGCATCTGCTCGCGGACGTAGGGCTCCTCTATGTTGCTATGGATATAGTCGGCGACGTACTTGCTCGGCTTGACGGTGAACTGCTTTTCGCCGGTGTTCTTGCCGGTGATGTGCAGCACCTGCTCCTGCCGGGATCCGTCCCTGAACACCGTGACGCCCTTTAACCCAAGCTCGTGCGACAGCAGGTACGAGCATTTCACGTCCTCCGCAGTCACATCGCCGGGCATGTTTATTGTCTTGGCAATCGCGTTTGAAATCCACTTTTGCCACACTGCCTGCGCCATGATGTGATCCATCCAGTGTATGTCTATTGCGGTGACAAACGTTTTCTGCATCCATTCCGGAATCTCTGCGATGCCGCGCACAGAGCCATAGTTGTTCGCGATCTTGGTCAGTATCTCGTCAGAGTACAGGCCGTTTTCCTTCAGCGCGCTCTCGAACACCTTGTCTGTGTAAAAGAACCTGCCTACGGTCACGCGCTTTTCAAAGACAAGCGCGAACACCGGCTCGACGCCGTTTGCAGTGTCGGCTATCATGGAGAGCGTGCCCGTCGGTGCGATGGTCGAGGTCCACGAGTTGCGGATACCGCTCTTCTTTATCTTTTCAATTAGCGTGGCCCAGTCGTACGTGTGCGTCTCCTTTGGCAGCTCGTAATACCCTGCCACCGGGATCCTGCCCTTGACATAGTCTGTGTCCTTGAACATGGGGAACGGGCCCCTTGACTTTGCAATCGCCACAGACTCGTCCATGCTCAAATATGATACGGCCTCTGCGAGCTTGTTCATGAACTCATAGCCGTCCTTGGAGTTGTACGGGATGCGGAGGAGGAACAGCAGGTCTGCGATGCCCATGATGCCAAGGCCAATCCTCCTAGTGGCGCGCGTGTTGGTCTCTATCTCCTCAACGGGGTACTTGTTCATGTCGATGATGTTGTCGAGAAACCGGGTGGAGAGCCTCACCGCCTGCTCGTAGCGCTGCCAGTCAAACTCGTACGCGCCGTCTGCCTGGCGCTTTACAAAGTTCGCAAGGTTAATTGAACCCAGGTTGCACGACTCGTATGGATAGAGCGACTGCTCGCCACAGGGGTTCGTGGCCCGGAGCGGCCCGCCCTTTGCCCCGATGCACGGGTTGTACTTGTTGATGTTGTCAAAAAATATGATGCCCGGCTCGGCACTCTTCCACGCGGAAAGCGCGATGAGGTCTATCAGCTGCTGCGCGTCTATCTGCCTCATCGGGTCGCCGGTGCGCGGGCTCCTCAGTGTGTATTTGTGGTTTCCGTCCTTGCTGACGAGCGCCTTCCAGAAATCCTCCCAGATCCCCACGGAGACGTTAAAGTTCTCAAAGACGCCCGGCTTGGTCTTGGCTGTCACGAACTTTTCCACGTCGGGATGCCACGCCTCAAGGATGCCCATGTTTGCGCCCCTGCGCTTGCCGCCCTGCTTTACCACGTCCGTGATGGTGTCGATTATCCTCATAAACGACGTCGGCCCGGAGGCAACGCCGGACGTAGAAGCGACGATGTCGCCCTCCGGCCTCAAATCAGAATAGTTGATGCCTACCCCGCCTCCAGACTTGAATATCATGGCCGCGTCCGTCGAAGACTTCATTATCCTGTTCATGTCGTCCGGCATGTCAAGGACAAAGCAAGCAGACAGCTGCCCAAGCCTTGCGCCGGCGTTCATAAGCGTCGGCGTGTTTGGCAAAAAGTCGCGCGACACCATCAGGTTATAGTATTCTCTTATGCGGTCGCCGTACGCCGCCATCTTGCCCTCGGCCACCAGCCTGAGCAATTCCTTGAAGCTGACCTTCATCTGGCCCTGCGCCGCGCCGTGGATGTACGAGCGCACCATCGCCTCGAAATGGTAGCGGTTGAGCCAATATTCGCCTATCTTTAGCTTCATGTCAAAGTCGGCAAGCTTGGAATAGTATCTTGCGGCCTCTTCGGCGTCCTGCACGTGGCCGCCTGCAAGGTTGAACACTTGCGAGTCGTGCATAACGTCTGCAATGCCCACAAGGATCGCGACCCTCTCAAACATCTGCTTGGGGCTCTCGGTTATCTCGTTGTTCTCATCGCGCAAAAGGTAGCGCGCCGCAAGCACGCGCAGCGAGTTGATGTCAAACGCCTTGTCGACCTCGTCAAGATCCTTCTTGTTCAGGACTTTCACCTTTTCGTCCCTCACCTTACGGCGCTCGTGCCTGTAGAGTATGTACGACTTGGCCGTCTCCGACAGCCCTTCCTCTATCAGTATGGACTCAACCATGTCCTGTACGTCTTCAACGGTGGCGACTGCCTTTTCAGAGCCATAGCCCTGCTGCGCCATCTTTTGCAAGACCCTTACGCCGAGCCGTTCTGCCAGTGGGTAGTCCGGCTTTCCGGTCGCCACCAGCGCCTTGTAAATCGCGTTTGATATCTTGGACTGTTCAAAGCTGACTATGCGTCCGTCCCGCTTTTTGATTTTCGAGATCAGGTTTCCCTGGGAACTATTAAATTCAGTAACTCCCGCCATCCCGTTTCTTACCTCCCAACTACTCGTACTTATACTCTTTTGTGCTATTTTTACTATCTCGTGCATTAGCAAAAATGCACAATTGACTATTAATCCAGACCGCGGCGACGAAATCAAACAGAATCATGCGATATTTTCAGGAAAATTCGGAAAACCTTCCGGCAATTTTCCGCGTTTGCTTGCAGCCACTGGCGCAAGCTCACCGCCCGGGCTTCTATCATAAATTTACGGAATAAAGATATGGCGGGCAAAGCAGCTGCGCTGCTTTTTCCCGGGGTATGGCGGGAGGGGAGGGCCGCGCAGCTATGCAGAAATCAGCGGCAGCCTGTGCTGCGATTTGCAGGACTCGCACCTGTCAGCCGATGCCCTGTATTTTTTGCCGCACGTCGCGCACACGGCAAGCCAGGCCCGGGGGCGGAAGGACGCAAGCTCTGTCGCGGCGGCCTCGATTGCGCTTCTGGCCTCGCCTGCGCCAAGGTCGGTGACATCCACGGTGGCTGCAAGCCCTCCGTTCAGTATTCTGTCGATGGAGGTGCACTCGGCAGCTAGCTGCCTGTCAAGCTGCTGCTGTTGCCTGCCGCCTAGCGTCATCCCCTGAGAATAGCTGGCGGTGTTCTGCGACTGGAGGAGCGAGACCTTGCCGTATTTTTCCGAGTCAAGGGTGGCAAAGCGTGTGGCAGAATCGTCAATTATCATCGAAACGCCGCAAGAGTCTTCGCCCAGCTGCTTGCCTTGCGCGGCTGCTACTTCGACCGCGGTCTTTATCACCTTTTGCACTATCTCCGCGCCGCTGTTGGCCTCGTCGTGGCCAAGGATGCTAAAGACGGACTCGCGGAGCCCGGTCAGGTTTATGACGATGCTCGAAGTGGCGCGCTGCATCGACTGGGTGGCGGCAGAGAAGGCAGGGAGGAGCCCGCGCTTGGCGCCGTCCATGACGGCCTTTTTCCTCATCGCCATCGCCGCAAGCGACGGCTTGATCGCAAGTGCCAGCTTGGCCCTAAAGTAGGTCTCGTCCCTGTTCGACTCGTAGGCGAGCCGGGGCAGGTTTATCGAAAGCGCCTGGAACGACATCGCCGCCGTTGACGCTGAAGAAGAGGAAGGCGAGTCCTTGCCGCTACCTGCTGCATGCACAGTCTTGCGCAGCCCACTTGACGACCTGCCGTTTCCCCCAATAGTTATGATGCCGCCGCTCCTCACGGCCGCCGTGATGTGGTCCAAGCTGTCTTTCAGCCTGCTGATGGAAGATGAAGAAGATGTCGATGTTGTTGATGATGATGATGTTGTTGTTATCGCAAGGCCAATGCGGGGGACGGGAGTCGCATCGACGTACCGGCGGTAGCCGTCGAGCAGCGCGTTCAGCTGCTTGGCATCAGCGATGGTGGCGGCGGCATCGCCAAGGGGCACGACCAGCGTCGCAACGGGCATATGTTGCTGTTGTTGTTGCTGCAATCCCATGCCGGCTGCAGCAGCGGCGGCAGACGACGACACGAGCGCCCTTGCAAATTTCGCCGCAAGGTGGTCATTATCGATGGCATCCTTGGCCCGGGCAAGAGCCGGCGCTAACCCCTCTAGCACGACCTCTGTTGAGGCTTCCCGGGAAAGCAGCGCAATCAGGACGGGTAGGGCCGCAAGAATGTCGTCAGCCGTCTTTATCGACGCCAGCCTTGCCACCGCGGGATACCTGCCGCCAAGATCAAGGCTGCTGCCGTTACCACCGTCTCCCCCCCCTCCTCCTCCTCCCATGCTGGAGAGGTCCACAAACAGCGTGTCGGGCAAAAGCCCCCACACCCCGGGCTGGGCTATGTGTATCTCGCCGGCAAGGTGCATGTCGGCAATGTCCTTTGGGAGAGTGTTGAAGATGAGGTACTCTGAAAACACCGAGCCTGCCGCCCTTGCCATTACCCCTGCCGCGCCGCTCCTTGTGGCGTCCTCGCTTGTCAGCATCTCGGAAATGTCCGATGACGGAAGGCCAAGGCGCGCGAGCTTGTTTCGGTATTCTTCGTGACCGTGCTCTATCAGGACAGAGTTGACGGTCTCGCGGATGAGCGACGATGTCAGGTACGCGGTCTGGAACTTGTAGATCTTGTTCTCGACCTCTTCGGTAATCTTGTGCGCCTGCTCAAGCGAGAGGTTGGCCTCCCTCACCAGGGACTGTATTATCTTGTGCGAATTGAACTCTTCTATCGTCTGCCGACTCGTCCTCACGTACATCTTGCCGCTCTCTATTATCGAGCGCTCCTCTATTTGCCGGGCAAGAGACAGCACGAGCTTGCCAAGGTTGGTGATGGTGTAGCGGCGCTCGCCCTTGTTCAATGCGACCAGCAGCTGCCGCAACAGCTTTCTCAGGTGGTACGCGAACTTGCCCGACTCTTTCTTGGACTTGAAGCCTGCCAGCGCCTTGAGTTCTGAGTATGTCAGAGGGCCCTTGGTGTTCAGGATGCGGAGGATGTCAATCCTGTTCGGGCTTGCCATGACGGAAAATATCATCCGGACACGTTTGGAGGCCGACTCCAGCACGCCGCCCTTACGGGATTCCTTTTGAGAATAGTCAAAACTCGGTTCCATTTCCATTGCGCCTCATAACTAACATAAATGATTAAAACTCCTTTGTAAAATATTTTTAACTAACAGTACTACTCACCCTACGTGGGCCTTTTAGACCAAAAGGTCAACCTTTTCAGCCTACTTTTTATGCCAGTACTTCTTCTTCCTGTCGCTGTTGCTGCTGTTGTTGTTGCTGCTGCCCCTCACCGGCAGATGATCCTTCGCGGCGGTGCATCACCGGCATGTCGGCCGGTATCTCGGGAAGCTTGGCCTTTGCCTCGGTCTCTAGCGCGCCCTCTATCTCGTCCAAGATGCTCAGAGCATCGGCGTCCATCGGGGTCGAGATCTTGGCATCGGCTGCGCGGATGTTTGCGCTCGCCAGCACGTCGGCAGTCACGGATGAGACCTCCGACAGCGCGTCACCTGCCGCTGGCATGGCCTTTGAGAGCTCTGCCTGGATGCCCTTTACCATGTCTACTGTCGGGTCAATGGTGTCTAGTATCATGGCGAATTCGTTCATGGTCGAAAACCGGATTACCAGCGCCTCAAGCGCCATCCCGGTATGCTGCGTCGTCCTGCGCAGCTTTCTTACGTTAGAGAGCTCATTTGCCAGGATCCTTGCCCGCGCGTTGTTGCCCGTCTTTATGCTCGCCGTCACCTGCTGCAGGTACAGCGACTCCATGGAGGAGAATTTCTTGTCCAGCATCTGTAGCCGGTTTAGCTGGTTGTAGACAACCGCAGTGGCATTGTTCAGCTGGCTCACTAGCTTCTGGCGCTCTACCATCGGCCTACTGCGTTTTTTGCAGCGGGTTTCTAGGTTAAGACACAGGGTTTAAGGTTATGCACAAAAAGCTGTCAAAACAGCTAAGCTACAACAAAAGGAGTGAGTGAGAGATAGAGAAAGAGAGGAGGAGTTGTTCGTGTTACCGCTTTGTCGCGGATAGGGTAAAGTCGGCAGGGTTGAGCGCGGCGCCGCAGACCGGGCAGCGGTTGTTCGTGGCGCGCAGGGCGTCCTTTACAGATTTTAGCATCCGCATGGTGTAGATCACAGAGCCGCACTTGCCGCATACTACGTCAGCAGACATCATATGTTTTCTGTTCCGTTGTTGTTGAAGAAAACGGAAATAAGAAAAGTTCCCTTGATGTTTTTTTACCATTGATATGAATAGAGTTAACAAGAAAAACGATCTTTGTCTATTCTGAAAGATCGACGGCGTCGACCAATCTGTTCCATACTAGGTCGAGTTCTTCACGATAAAATAGTTCAGTGTTGCAATTTCAGATTTTTTTAACTCACGTGATTTGGCATAATCTGATTCCTTTTTCGTTTTTTCAATATCTAATCGCGCCTTAAATTTCTCTTGCAATGGAGGATAAGAAGTCAGGATGATGATGATGTCGTTGTTGTTCTCAAGATGATCCATCGTCTCGACGTGTTTCATTATCTCGTAATTTAGAGCAGATGCTTCTTGTTCGAGATCATAATCTATCAGCCTCTGAAATATTTCCTTGGTACTAATACTTTCTAACATAGCTCTGCTTAAATTGTCAAGGTTGGGAGGCTAAAAGAATAAACAGAATGCAAATCCCTTGATAGCTTTAAGGTAGCTTAATTGGTATTTTTATAGCTCCAGCCAACTTTCCTTCGGAACATACACAGAGAGAGAGTTTTTGTTTTTACGCAGCCTTCTCCAGCAAGAGGCCGTGGTGCTGGTCAAAGCCGGCGACCCTCACCTTTGCTCCGACCGGGAGATCCCTTGGCTCCTTGATGCCCGGTAGGAAACCCGACGCGCGGATGCCGGCGTTGTTTATCTTGAACACGACCCACGCATACGAGCCGGCGTCCTCAAAGCCCGCCGGTGCCACCGCCTGGATTGTATAAGTGACAACGGTGCCGGCGCCATCCAGCTCGATGTCCTCGAACTTGCTTGCCGAGCACTTTTCGCAGAACATGACGGTCTCTAGCATCGTGTGGCCGCACTTGACGCACCTGTGCGCCAGTATCTTTTTCTTGTTCGCTACCTCGATGAATTTTTCCCGGACTCCGTGTTGTGCATCCATATACCATTTACTTCCTGTCTACTTTTCTGAATAGGTGCACTGCTGCGCTTGCGCCTGTCGCGCCAAAGTTGTGCGTCAGCGCGATTTCCGCGTCTTTTACGGTGCGCTCGCCTGCCCTGCCGGTGAACTGGTCAAACACTTCGACGACCTGCCCAACGCCTGTCGCGCCAATCGGGTGGCCCTTTGATTTCAACCCGCCTGACGGGTTTACCGGGATCTCGCCGTTGAGCCTCGTCGCGCCGTCCCTAACCGCATAAGCGGCCTTGCCCTTGGGGAAAAAGCCAAGGTCTTCAATATCGATGATTTCAGCGATGGTAAAGCAGTCGTGCACCTCTGCAAAGTCAATGTCTTTTGGAGTTATGCCGGCCATCTTGTACGCCGCCTTGGCCGCTGCGACTGTGCTCGGGATGGTGGTGATGTCCTCCCTGCTCTGGACGGCAGCCGGAGAAGCGCCCCTGCCAGAGCCAATTATCTCTACATAGGGCCTGCCGGATTTTTTCGCAAAGTCCTCCGAGCAGAGGATGGTTGCGGACGCGCCATCAGAGAACGGGCAACAGTCCAAGAGTTTTAGCGGCGATGCCACTACGGGCGACTTTAGCACGTCATCAACCGTGATCTTTTTCCTCACGTGAGCCTTTGGGTTGAGGACACCGTTTTCGTGGTTCTTGACCGCCACGTTGGCAAGATCCTCTTCCGTGGCCTTGTGTGTAGTCATGTACGCCCGCGCCATCGATGCAAAAAGCCCGGGAAAAGAGGCGCCGTTTCCGCCCTCGTAGAAAAAGTCAGAGCAGTATGAGAAGAGGGTGGTGCTCTGCGTCGTACCTGTGTGCGTGACCTTTTCGACGCCGAGCGCAAGGACGCAGTCGTAAAAGCCCGCCGCGACATTGGCGTAAGCTTCCCTGAACATGACCGAGCCAGAGCCGCATGCCGACTCTATTGTGAGGCCGGGGACATGTGAAATACCAAGGTTGCTCATGATGACTGGCGCCATATGCACCTGCTTGTCGGCGACGCCAAAAACGTTGGAAATGTAGCCGGCCTGGATCTCCTTGGGAGTTATCCCTGCAGACTCGATAGCTTCTTTAGCTGCAGACATGGCGATCTCGATGATGCTCTCGTTTAGCTTCCCGTATTTCGTGCTGCCGGCTCCAAGAACGCAAACCTTGTTGGTCATATGAGTATGTACAAGAAAAACTACCCGTTTTGCACTATAAATAGATTGATTACTTTTTAAGCAGACAAATCAACGCCGGCGTGTAACGTATTCCGCACAGGATATATCTTATAATACCAAGTGCGGCAGCAGATATCCTGCGTTCAGTTGTCGCACTGCTACACGCTGGTGGTATGTGAAAAGCCCGATGCCGCCCGGCGCATCGCCTCGGCGCTAGGCAGCGCCAGAGAAACCAGAGGTAGTGGTGGTGTACCTGTCTTTGATGTTGCATACGCGGGGCGGAATTACAAGGTGTGCTCTGCGTCCGGCCACCTGTACGGGATTTCCGACAAGACAAAGAACAGGAGCGTCTACCCCGTGCTCGACCTGGAATGGGCGCCCATCGCTGATGATAACAACAAAGGGGGTGGTAAGAAAAGAGGCAAGGGAGGCGCAGCAAGGGCTGCAAGATTCATCAGCACGATATCTTCCCTAGCCAAGGGCGCCGACTCGTTCATCCACGCGTGCGACTATGACCAAGAGGGAGAAGTGATAGGCCACAGCATACTGGAATACGCGTGTGGCGGCAAATACGGCGAGTCGCTCAGGGCCAAGTTCTCGACGCTCACCGACGACGAAGTGAAAGAAGCTTTTGCGGCGCTTGCAAGGCCGAGCAAGGGGCTTGCTGATGCAGGCCGGTCGCGCCACATGCTTGACTTTATCTACGGCGTCAACCTATCAAGGGCGCTTGCGCAATCGTTCAAGGCGGGAAGCAGCGGCGGCGGATACTACCACTACAGGAACCTGTCCATCGGCAGGGTGCAGGGGCCCACGCTTGCGTTTGCAGCCGACAGGGAGCTTGAAATTCGCCTGCACGTGCCCGACCCCTACTGGGTGCTTACCGCAGATTTTGAAAGGAAGGACGGACAGGGTGTACTGCACGCCAGCTACGAAAAGCCAAGGATAGAAAAGCTTGCAGAAGCACAGGCGGTGCTCGACGAGTGCATAGGCAAGGACGGCACCGTGAGCAAGGTGTCCGCAAAAAAGGCCGTGCTCAGGCCACCGACTCCGTTTAACACCGGCGACCTGCAGCGCGAGGCGTACAGGCTATTCCGGCTGTCGCCGGGCTACACGCTTGCCATCGCTGAAAAGCTGTACCTGCGCGCGCTCATCTCGTACCCAAGGACGTCAAGCCAAAAGCTCCCGCCGTCCATCAACTATGCAAAGGTGCTCGCCGGGCTTGCTGCATGTAACAACTCCCTGTACGGCCAGCCGGCATCGGCGCTGCTCTCAAGGGGACGGCTCGTGCCAAACGAGGGGCTAATGTCAGACCCCGCTCACCCGGCAATCTACCCCACTGGCGTCGCGCCCCGGCTTTCTGGCTTGGAATTCAAGGTGTACGACCTGATTGCAAAAAGGTTCCTTGCGACCTTTGGCGACCCGGCGGTGACAGAGCGCACGGAAGTTTCGATAAGCGTCGGCAATGGCCAGCACGTGTTCCTGGCAGAGGGCAGAGTAGTGCTCTATGAAGGCTGGATGTCGTTCTACAGGCCGTACGCAAGCGGCAGCAGCAATAGCAGCCTAGAGCGGCAGCAGCAAATGTCAACTAC
>DASZTR010000125.1:0-16141 GCA_035547955.1 Nitrososphaera sp.
GGGCAGGCTTCTCGAAGAGCGCGCCGTCTTTAAATCCGACCCGACCCTCATAAAGCACATCACGACCCGCTTTCCGGAAGGTTTCCACGACTACAAGCTGGAGGACAAGTCAATAAAACTGTGGATGGAGAAGGGCCTGCCGACCATCCGAGTGCCGATAGACGCAAACGTCATCAAGATACCCATGCAGGCTATGGCACACCTGCAAGTCGAGCAGGAAGTCCGGGACAAGATAGCCGAGTTTGAAAGCGTGAAACTGCGCAAGCGCAAATGCCAGACCGGCTATGTCTAACAGCAGCGTATCGCCGGCAGAGCTTGAAGCGTTGCAAAAATGCATCGATAAAATCGCCAGGGGCCACAAGGTCGCCGCGGCGTGCATCTATGGCTCCAGAGTCGCCGGCTATGCACGGCCGGACAGCGACATTGACGTCATCGTGGTCCTTGAAAACTATCCTTACATGGTGAAGTACGCCTACATGAAAGAGTCCGGCATCGACGTGTCTGCCCTTGTGGTGGACAAAAAGTCGCTTGAAAGGGATGCCAAGGGCGCGTACATGGGCGAGTTTGTAGCCGGCAGGCTCTTGCACGTCTACGAGCCGATGTTGAATCCTGAATTCTTTGCCGAGGTGGAGAAAACCTACAAGCGGCGCGTGATACTTGAGGAGCTTCAAGAACTAGTAAAGTCGACAAGCGCGCTCGCCTCGGAAATATCGTTCCCGCTGGAATACGTCGCGTTTTCAAAGACAAGGCGCCGCGCGGCGATGTACCCAAACGCCGCGTACAGCTATTTCAAGACGTACACGACAAACCCTCAGCGCAACCTGGACTTTGTCATGCAGGGCTACCGGCAGGCCCTTGCCGACATTGTGATCGAAGACCCCGGCCTGTTCGTAATAATGATGACCGGAGGACAAAAGAAGATGCTCCTCCGGCTGTCAAAGGAGAGGGTAAAGTTTGCGCGGGGCAGGCCAGTCCTCCGGATGGAAAAAAAACTCCAGCACTTTGGTTCTTACTTTGTCCACTCGTACGCCGGCAGGCGCATGTTCCACCTGGTAGTCCGGGAAGCCGAGTCGAAGATCCGACGCCACATCCACCAACACATAGAGTTGCCGCCGTATTTAGCGTGCCCAGCGTGCGCCTACTGGGAGATACCCGAGGGCGTGCTTGTGGTAACATCTGTGGGTAGGCACAAAGGTACAGGAGAGTGGCTTGACGCCGTGGCAGAGGCGCACGGCATCATTTCCTCTTCTAGCAACCATTATTCGTCTGTAGAGAAGCGTCGGCTCGGCAACCCAAACAGCAGGACTCTTCTATACACGCTAAAGCATGGAAATGGCGAACTGAAGATAGCCGCAAAAGAGCTTGCGCGCGCAAAGTCGGTCAAGTGGGCAGCCCTTAGCATGTGGACCGCGCAGGTAAAAAAATTCAAGATTGACCCGATGTTCCGGCTAGGAACCGAGTACCGGGCTCTGCGATACCTCCGCACGCTTGGATTAAAGACTCCTGAAATAGAGGCAGTGGTCCTTGACCGGAGGATCCTTGCAACCAAGTTCGTGGAAGGAACGAGCCTCGCCTGCATGATCAAAAATGCGCTCGCCGGCAGCAATTACCGCAATAGCGATTATGACCTTGGGATTGTACGAGAAGCCGGAAGGCAGGTAGGGATCGTCCACGCGGCAGGCGCGTGCTTTGGCAACATCAAGCCCAAGAACGTGATAGCAAAAACTGATGATGGATTGACGTCGCTGTGGTTTACCGACCTTGAGCAGTTTGTCTTTGAAGGGGGCGACCCCGCGTGGGATCTGGCCCAGTTTCTGTGCTGGGGCCTAAAGGGGAGCGCAAACGCGCCAGCGGCTGCAAAGGTATCGGCAGAGTTCATAGAGGGGTACGGGAACACACAGGTGGCCGCCAGGCTTGGTCAGAGCAGGCGCTACATCGAGAACTTTATGCCCGTCCTGTCGCCGCAAGTGGCAAGGGCCATCAAAAACGTGGCCCGCAGCCTGTAACAATATAAATAAATGTGTTGTACTATTTCTTGCTGCCTTTCTTGGGGGCTTCTTTGCGTGCAAATTCAGTGTAGCCGCACTTGCCGCACGTAAAGCGGTCCTTGTGCTCTGCCATGAACACTCCCTTGCCGCATTTCAGGCATTCGCGCTTGTTCCTTGTAACCTTGTCACCCTCCACCTTGTAAAACTTGTAGACTGCGACTTCGCCCTTTGCCGGCGCTTTCTTGTTGTCGGCCATGTTACTTCTTGGCGCCTCCTTTGGCGTCAGCGGCAGCTGCCTGTTTTGCCTTTAGTTTTGCCGCCTTTTCTTCATCGAGGAGCTTTTTTCTGTCTGCCTTTGGCATGGTACGGAGTATGCGGTACCTTGGCAGCTGTTTCTTTGCAGCCTCCTCGTCCTCATAGACGTAAAAGACCGCGTGGACATCTGTCATTCCTGTCTCGCATACAAGGTTTATCGGGATAACTTTCTTTTTGTCGACCCCCAGCTGGCTCGCCACCTGCTCGGCAGCCTCTGTCTTTTTCAGCTTGCCGGCGGCTCCTCTGAACAGCGCCTTTACCTCGCGCCTGCTCAAAAGTGAGTTCTTGCGGTCCTCTAACATGACTACTGCTTCCTGCGACAAAGTGAAAGGTACCGTTCCGTGTAACCCATTTAAGCATTTGCTTACTTTCCATTCTGGCTTGCAAAAGCCACTCCTTCTAGGAAAATCAAATATACTTCCTAGTCGCCCGGGACGTTGAGAATGAACCAATTTTTCCAAGATGTCTGCGACAAGGTAGTGTCGCTTGACCCCGCGATAAGGTTTGTAGGGATTGCCGACGAGGACGGCAAGATGGTGGCGACGGCCGAGAGGAAGGGGCTAAAGCCCATCTTGACACTTGAAGAGCGCGCACAGTACGCCATCACCGCCGCCACGCGCCAGTACACGCGCCTCCGGTGGGAATACCTGCTCGGCAAGATAGACTATGCCTCGTCGCACTATGCAAAACTTATCCGCGCCACGATACCAATAGCCGACGAAAACAGCCGGCTATACTACGTCATGCTCCTTTCGTTTGACGTCAAATCAGGCGACAAAGTGCATGGCATCATCATGAAAAAGATAATCCCGCTCGTGCGTAAGAACACGGGTAAGTTCATGAAGTAGTGGAGAATTAAAAAATTCTAAAGAAAGAGGTTTTTGCATACACACATGCCGTTTGAAAGCCTGGGTGAGTACGTTGACGCACTGGAGAGGGCGGGCGAGTTAAAGCGCGTAAAGGCGCAGGTGAGCGCCGACCTTGAAATAGCAGAAGTGATGCGCCGGCTCATGTACAAAGGCGACCAGCCTGCAGTGTTGTTTGAAAACGTACAAGGCTCCGACATGCAGGTTCTTGGAAACGCCTTTGGCACGTTAAAGCGCCTGCAGCTGGCTCTAGAGTCGGAGGATTTTGTGGACATAGGCCAGCGTATTGTCGACCTTACGAGAATGAAGATGCCGTCCGGCATGCTCAACAAGCTGAAGATGTTGCCCAAGTTGTCAGAGATCGGCGAATACGGCCCAAAGTACGAGGACAGGGGCCCAGTCACTGAAATCGTCGAAGGCAGCGACAAGGCGTCGTTTGACTCGCTTCCCATACTAAAGTCGTTTGCCGGCGATGCAGGCAGGTTCATCACCTTTGGCATGACACTCACAAAACATCCCGAAACGGAGATCCGCAACCTCGGGGTCTACCGCGTACAGATAATTGACGGAAGGCACGCGATAATGCACTGGCAGACCCACAAGCGGGGCGCGCAGCATTACAAGATGCTAAAGGAACAGGGCAAAAAGATCGAAGCCGCGATAGTCATCGGCGCGGACCCCGCGACCGTGTTTTCCGCCGTTGCGCCCGTGCCCGAAGGCCTAGACAAGTACCTGTTCTCCGGCATCACGAGGAAGAAAGGGGTGAAACTAGTAAAGTGCAGGACCGTCGACCTCGAAGTGCCAGCAAACGCCGAGATCGTGCTTGAAGGGTACGTCGATCCAGACGACATGCGCATGGAGGGGCCCTTTGGCGACCACACTGGGTATTACACCCCGGCAGAGCCCTTTCCTGCCTTCACCCTGACGGGCATCATGAGGCGCAAAAACCCGATATACCTGACTACCGTGGTGGGCAAGCCCGTGCTCGAGGACGCGTACATCGGCAAGGTAATAGAGAGGTCGTTTCTGCCACTGATACAGATGTTCCACCCGGAGGTGGTAGACTTTTCCATGCCAGGCGCTGGCTGGTTCCAGGGCCTTGCCGTGGTATCGATTAAAAAGACATACCCCGGCCAGGCCAAGAAGGTGATGATGGGCCTGTGGGGCATGGGCCAGCTCGCACTGACAAAAACGTTCGTGGTGGTTGACAGCGACGTAAACGTGCACGACGTAAACGACGTGATATGGGCGGTGACAACCCGTGCCGACGCCGCGCGCGACACCGTCATCATTAACAACGCGCCGACCGACACGCTTGACCCAGCATCGCCGCTCGTTAACCTCGGCTCCAAGATGGGGATCGACGCTACTCAAAAGACGAGAGAGGAAGGCTACATGCGGGAGGTACAGCAGCTGGCAGTCGTGGATGACGGAACAAAGGCACTAGTTGACCGGCGATGGAAAGAGTATTTCTCTTCTAGCAGTACTTGACTATGCTGTACAAGTTGTCCCGCTCGGCCGGCCTGTAACCAGACTGCCTTATGGCGGCTATTATCCTGTCCGACGTCAGTTCCGTCGAGCGCGCACCCGTGGCGCTCACCACCTCTTCGCCTATCAGCGTGCCTCCAAAATCGTCGGCGCCGTAGTTGAGGGCAAGCTGCGCCATGCCGATGCCGTTTGTCAGCCACGACGACTGCAGGTGATCGATGAGGCCGTAGAACATTATCCTTGAAATCGCTATCATCTTTAGCAGTTGCAGACCGCCTGACGGGTATTTTATCAGCCCCTGCGCCTGCATCTCTGTGTTGTTTGGCTCAAAGCTCCACGGGATAAAGCATACAAAGCCTCCTGTCTTTTCCTGAAGCTTCATTATCTTTAAGATGTGCCTTGCCCTGTCCTCTTCAGTCTCGACGGTGCCGTACATCATGGTCGCGACGGACTTCATCCCGGCGTCGTGGGCCTCCTCCATTATGCGCAGCCACTCGTCGGTCTTGATCTTGAGGGGGCTTATCTGCTCCTTGACGCTGTCTTCTAGGATCTCAGCACCCGCGCCAGCAAAGGTGTCCATGCCTGCCGCCTTTAGCCTTGCAAGCACCTCTTTTGTGCTGCTCCTTTCCACCTTGGCTATCATGTCCACCTCGGAAGGCGAAAGCCCGTGGATCCCTACCTCCGGGCATTTTTCCTTCATCGCCTTAAAGGCGTCCTCGTAGTATTCTATGCCCAGGTTCGGGTTGTGGCCGCCCTGTATCAACACCTGCGTGATGCCAAACATCTGGCGCGACGTGGCCACGCGCCTTACAATCTCCTCCTTGGGCACGGTGTACGATTCCTCATGCCCCGGCGGCCTGTAAAACGCGCAGAACTTGCAGTAAGTCACGCAAACGTTTGTGTAGTTGAGTATGATGTTGTTGACAAAGGTTATCCTGTCGCCGAACAGCCGCTGGCGCAGGGCGTTTGCGACGAGCCCCATCGAGTACGAGTCGTCGGATTTGACTAGCCGTATGCAGTCGTCAAGGCCTAGCCTCTCCTTTCCGGCCAGCGCGCTTTCCAGAACGTCGCTGATGTCGGACTTTTTCAATAATCCCTGGAGCAGTCTGCCGCCTTGCAATAGTGTAACTGACTGTGTTGGCCCTACAATGCTATTTAATGATTTGGAGGGGAGGGGGGATAGAAGAAGCGCCTAAATTTATAATGGCCTGGCGGCAGCTTCATACTGTTGTTGCAGTCAATAGACGCCGTTGCAGCCAAGGTTGGCGGTACGCCGGCGCTCGAAAAGGCGCTTGCCGGGGAGGAGGAACTTTCCTACGAGGACGGCGTGCAACTGATGAACGAAGAAAACCTCTTTTTGCTCGGCGCCGCCGCTGACAAGCTGCGCCGCGACCTGTGCGGCAACACCGTGACCTTTGCTGCTTCTTATTACCTCAACTACACCAACGTGTGTGCCGCCAGCTGCCCTCTATGTGCGTTCTATCGCAAGGGCAATGAGAGCGACGCCTACACGCTTTCGACAGAGCAAATAGTCTCAAGGGCCAAGATAGCGATAGAGCAGATGGGCTCTACCGAGCTCCACATAGTGGGAGGGTTCCACCCAAAGCTGGGGCTTGAATACTACGAAAGCATGTTCCGCGCAATAAAGGCCGCCTACCCGAAGGTGACGATAAAGGCGCTCACGCCGGCAGAGGTGTTCTTTATCGCGCGCCTGACTCACAACTCTGTCAAGGAAGTGCTCTTGCGGCTAAAGGCTGCTGGCCTTGATGCGCTACCCGGCGGCGGGGCGGAGATATTCCACCCTGAAACTCGCAAAAAAATTGTGATAGGCAAGTGCTCCGGCGAGGAGTGGCTCGACACTGCAAGGCAGGCGCACGAGCTTGGCATCCGCAGCAACTGCACCATGTTGTTTGGCCACATCGAGAAACCCGAGCACGTAGTCGACCACGTGATCAAGGTGCGTGAGCTCCACAAAAAGACCGGCGGCTTTACCACGTTTATCCCACTAAAGTTCAGCCTTGAAAACACCGAGCTGGAGCAAAAGGAGATGATAAAATCAGAAAGCCCGTCGCCCTATGACCTGCGCGTCATAGCGGTGTCCAGGCTTTTGCTCGGCAACGTGCTAAAGAACCTGTCGGTTTACTGGGTGGCGCTTGGCAAAAAGATAGCGCAGGTGGCGCTCTCGTACGGCGGAAACGACATGGTCGGCACCGCCTTTTCGGAGGAGATATTCAAGGCCGCCGGAAAGTCGAGCGGGACGTCGCTCCAGGAGCTTGCAAGCATGGTACGCGAGATAAAGCGCGAGCCGGCGCAGCGTGACACCTTCTTTAACATCATCCGGCGGTTCGACTAGCGAATAAAAAGAAGAAGCAAGCTACATAAGGGCAAGCATATACGCATTGCAATCTTGGTGCGGCGTAGAGGAGCTATCTTGATTTTTTTTACACGTACCCTCAAATGTTACAATTCGCGGCTAAGTTGCAGCCGACGGTACAGCTCGTATTTATCATTGCACTTGCTGGCAAAATCCCCTAGACCACGTCTACCTTGACGTCAGATTCTAGGATCTTGCGCTCGCGGGCCATGGAAAACATCTTTTCGATGGCCTTTCTGCCCTGCGGGCCCATGTCGCGCGTTATCTCGTTGACGTACATCAGAACGAATTTTTTTATCGTCTCCTTTGGCTGGCCTCTAGAATACTGCATTGCGTAATCTACGGCAGCATCGATGTTGTCAAGGCCATACTCTATTGATTTTACAAAAAGGTCGCTAAACTCCTCCAATTGTACGCGGTCCATCGTCCTTGTGCTCGCTACGTTTATGCCGAGCGGTACGGGAAGACCGCCTGTCTGTGAGTCCCACCACTGCCCAAGCTCCAACACGCCTGCAAACTTTGTTTTGTCGTATGTTATCTGCGCCTCGTGTATGACGAGCCCCGCGTCGGCCTCGCCTGCTAGGACTGCCTGCGGTATTGCCTCAAAAGACATCTCTTTTTCATTGAACGAACTGCCTATGGCAAGTTTTAGCAAAAGGTTGGCAGAGGTCATCCTGCCCGGGATTGCTACCGTGGCGTCCCTTAGGGCGTCAGGGGTCATGCCTTTGTCCTTCCTTGCGATCACCGCCGGCCCGTACTTTAGCCCGAAACTGCCTCCACCGCGCAAAATGACATAGTCTTTCAGGTAGGCATAGGCATGAGCAGATACTGCGGTCACGTCCAGCTCGTGCGCCAACGCCCTCTTGTTCAATGTCTCGATATCCTGGATGACGTGCTTTATCTCAAACTTTTTTATTCTGTCTGGCCCTGGCACTCCTCCAGAAGCAAAGCCGTAGAACATGAAAGCATCGTCGGCGTCAGGAGTGTGGCCGAGCGTTATCTCCATCCTTTTTGTAAAGGATCGCGGCGCCACTATTAAACCAATTCCGTGAAAAATATAGGCAACATTTATACCCCCCGAACAAAATTTTTGAAAATTGAGTGTATGCCAAAGTTCAAGTCTACCCAGGAAATCCTGAGGATCATCGGTAATAAAGATCAGATACGAAATTTCGGTGTTATTGCACACGTCGATCACGGCAAGACTACCATGTCAGACAGTCTCCTTGCCGCATCCGGTATCATCGCCCCCTCGGTGGCCGGCCAGGCCCTTGCCCTTGACTCCATGAAGCTGGAGCAGAACAGGCAGATGACAATCAGAGGAGCAAACGTGACGCTCCTGTACGAAAGCGAAGGCAAGGATTACGTCATCAACATGATAGACACGCCTGGTCACATTGACTTTACAGGCAGGGTGACAAGGGCTCTCCGCGCAATCGACGGCGTAGTCGTAGTTTCAGACTCTGTCGAGGGCATCATGACCCAGACCGAGACCGTCACGAGGCAGGCTCTTGAGGAGCGGGTCAGGCCAGTCCTCTACATCAACAAGATAGACCGCCTCGTTAAGGAGCTGCGGCTGGACGGGCCGGCCATGCAAAAGTGGCTTTCAAACATCATCGCTGATTTCAACAGACTCGTAGATCTTTATGCCGAGCCGGAGTACAAGGAAAAGTGGAAGGTCTCGATACAGGGCAATAGCGTCGCCTTTGGCTCCGCCAAGGATCGTTGGGGCTTTAACTTCAAGATGGCGCAAAAGCTAGGCGTCGGCTTTAAGGACGTGTACGAGGCGTATACGTCAGAGGACACTAACAAGGTAAAGGCACTTGCCGAGAAGTCGCACCTGCATGACGCCGTGCTCGGCATGGTAGTTGAGCACCATCCTCCGCCCCACGTGGCACAGAAATACCGCATCCCCAAGATCTGGCCGGGAGACCTCAACTCCGAAATAGGCCAAGCACTTTTGAACTGCGATGAAAAGGGACCGGCGATGATGATGGTGACTACCATCAACGTCGACCCGCAGGCTGGCAGAGTCGCCACTGGAAGATTGTATTCAGGCACGATAAAGGACGGCGATGAAGTTTATCTAATAGACGCCAAGAGGCCCGGCAAGGTGCAGTCCGTCAACATCTACATGGGCAACACGCGCGAAGTGGTCAGCGTGCTCCCTGCAGGCAACATACCGGCGCTCCTCGGCCTTGACTATGCAGTCTCTGGCGAGTCGATATCTACAGTCAAGTCCGCGACAGCGTTTGAGTCCATAAAGTACGTGTCAGAGCCCGTCGTCACCATAGCAGTCGAACCAAAGCACCCCAAGGATCTGCCCAAGCTGGTGGAAGGCCTGCGCAGGATTACCGTCGAAGACCCCAACCTCATAGTCAAGATAAACGAGGAGTCGGGCGAGACTTTGATGGCTGGCATGGGCGTCTTGCACCTTGAAATCGCGACGTCGCTCCTGCAGGAAATGGGCCTTGACATTGTCACGACGCAACCTCTGATCAATTACCGCGAGACCATACGTGCCAAGGCCGGCCCGATAATGAGCAAGTCTCCAAACAAGCACAACAAGATATTCATGCGTGTCGAGCCGTTGCCAGAGGACATTGTCGACATGATAAGGACTGGCAAGCTGAAGGAGGACATGGACAAGAAGGAGATGGCCAAGATCCTGAGAGAAAAGGGATGGGGCACTGACGAGTCGAGGAGCGTCGTTGCCATAGATTCTTCTGGAAATATGATGGTGGACGAGACCAAGGGTGTCCAGTTCATACAAGAGTCGATGGATTCCATCCGCTCTGGCTTTGACGACGTGATAAAGAACGGACCGATAGCAAAGGAGCAGGTGAGGGGGGTGAAATTCGTCCTACACCACTTTGTCCCGCACGAGGATCCGGCGCACAGGGGTCTTGCACAGCTAATGCCTGCTACCAGGAGGGCTATGCTAGGCTCTATCCTGATTGCCGACCCTGTCCTGCTTGAGCCGATACTTGGCATCGAGATCAAGTGCCCGCAGGAGCAGATAGGCGTGGTGGCAAGCGTGCTTTCAAGCAAGCGCGGCAAGCTGCTCAACGTCGAGCAGAAGGGTATCATAGCCATCATACAGGGCGAGGTGCCGGCGTCAGAGACGTTCGACCTGTCGGAGGTAATGAGAGGCGGGACCGCGGGCAAGGCAATGTGGACGACGTTCTTCAAGACGTGGGCGCCAGTTCCAAACTCGATATTTAGGAACTTGGTAGCCGATACGAGAAAGAGGAAGGGCCTCAATCCGGAGCCGCCAGGACCTGATGAGTTTATCGACAAAGAGTAAAAAGACAACCCCCCACTTTTGAGCGTGGGCTTGTGCCGCTTTTATCAGGCTCTTGGAAAGGGTGTCAGTATGCATAACGCAAGTACTGAGCGGCTATACCATTGAGTGACCTTTTGTTCGCAAAAAAAAACTTGTGCGGTTTTTGAGCAAGTCTGAAAATATAAAAATAGATGAATCGCCTATACTTTGGTACATTGTATGATAAAAGCCTCGTGGCGGGCTTTATTGCAGTAACAATAATAGGATTACTGTCTCTGGCTTTTTCTCTCACAAATAGCGTGAATGTATACGCACAGTACGCACCGCCGATAGAACAGAATCCACCTTCTCCAACAACAACAACACCAACTCCACAGATGCTTCAGGAATGTAAAGACCTAGGCATATCGCCAGAAAAATGCTCTGAAAATGAGATATTGAAACACCATTGCTTTGGAGCAGTTGGCTCACCTTGTGGAACTAACAACGAACCGTCACAGCCAGAACTTAGCCCATTTGTTGTGCAGATATTGGCAGGGTCTGGGATAGCGTTTGTAGCATCCATCTTTGCAATAAGGAAATTGAGAGCAATAAAGAAGAGTAGGCTGTCCGGGACTAATTAAGTCAATCGTGCCTTTAATTTAGCAATAATAATGAACAACAAAGCTAAAGCTTAGTTTGGCATTCCGTCCGTTATAATGACCGTAGCAGGCCAAAAGAACCACTATAACGTAAAACTGCTAAAAGGATACGGCGTTTCTATCAACCTAAAGGACAACAGGATATGCTTGAAAGGAGGTCGCGACCCTTTCACGGGCGAGCAAGAGACAGAAGAATGGTTTGTGACGCAAGTACCATACGAGCGAATTGTAATCTCCTGCAAAGGCTACCCTTCAACCGAGGCTGTCAAATTACTTACAGACCACAACATCAGTATTATTGTGACTGACGCCTATGGCAACTTGATAACGGCTATGCACAAGGGAGAAGCAGTATAGATTCAAGCACGGAATAAAACGGCGCGATGAAATTTCTATGTGTCAAGAAATAACAATTGCAAAGATAAACGTACAAATGATTGCGGATTATTGTATGGAAGGAGGCTTATGATGGATCATAGTTGTTGCGTCCCGTAGTTACCTTAACGGCGAAGCGATGCAGTGAGTGGGAATAATCTAGATTCTGTTCACTGTTCCAATCCGCGATGACGTTTATGATGTACGATCCAGCCGGCAAATTCTCGACCTTGTAATTGCCATTAATGGTCTTGGCAAGTTGGATGTTTGTTTCTCTGAATGTCAGGTCACCATCCCTGGTGTCATTTCTTGTTATCTTTTGGATAATGAAGTGCAATTCACTTGGTTGCTGTTGTGACCCACGATTGCTCGTTACTCTAAAGGCTATTTCCGAGCCATTGCTAATCGCAATTTGAGGTGAGGGTATAACCCTTGCAGCAATTAAGAAATCACAAGATTGTCCACAGTATACGTCAAAGTGAGTCGCGTAACTCTTGCTGTCGCTTATTGTTACTAAAGACATGACAGGAGATAGTCTTGTTGTTGTCCCAGAAACGCCAACCGGAAACATAGAGAGAACAAGGATGAACCCAATTCCAACCGCAAGACCTGCTATTACAGGCGCGGTCGCCGTGCCAGACAAGCTTTGTACGATAAACATAGAAGGTTCCTTGTAATTAATCTTTGTCGGATTCGCTAGCCGTCCATCAGGCTTTCACTCCATTTGTGCTATCTTCCAAGCGTTACACAGATAGGTATTAGATAACCGGCTAGCTTTTAGCTGGCCGTGTGCATGGTATTTGCGATGGGTGTGATGAGGTGGTATTTGATACGGCAATAACCGTGTTTCCAGTAGCAAAATCCTACTCTAACCGCGGTAGCAATCACCACCATTGACAGGGACGAAGAAGCACCGGTACCTGTATCTTATCGACGAAGATGGTAATTTTAAGACGCGGAGAATAGACGCGCTGGAAGAGCTGTACTACCGTGGTAAAAAGTCCACTGCTACAAGATAGCCTGTCCTCAATGCAGTGGCGAGTCAATATCCTTAAATCATTTTGGCAAAGAAGAATAATTTGAAGCTGGATATCCAACTCACTTTATGTGCTCATGCGAAAGTAGGTGAGTAGCACCGGAAGACCCGCATAGCCGAACCCAAGCAGCATAGCGTACCAAACTTGCTCACTTTTCACTCGTGCAATCAAATCATTGCAGAACTGTGTACCTAACTCTGATGGATAGGCTTGACTGCAATTGTCTTTGTCAAGTAATTCTTGCGTACTGCCATAAGCGTCGAAAGTAACTATAGAGAGAAAGGGCACTTCAAATACCACTAGGAACAGCAGCAAAAAATAGTTCTTGCTGAACCACGTACCTTTCCTTGACTCTAGTATCAGAATAGCGGCAGATGACAAAATGGGAAAAGCAAGCAACCATGAAGAATAATGTGCAGATATCAGTTCAGCAATTGAGACTCCTAACCAACAACCACAGTAGGCCAACGCTAGAATGAGAGTTGGCCTGTGTCTAATCATTCCTGCAATACGTATAGACTTCGTGGAATGATGATTTCTCACCATGCTATGTATGCATTATGAGCATCAGTATCGAACATCCTTGCATCCTTTAAAAATAGAATAAGCGGCCTAATCTCTCATGGTCATTGCATGCGTTATGCGTACAAAACCACGAGAAAAAATGGGGCCTGTGCTTTTTTATCGACATTCAAGAAAATAGCATCCCCAGTCGTTGCGCCCAAAAACTTGGCATGGTGTCGTATAGCGTAAAGCTCGGTAGCAGGTATTATTCTGTCAGCTCCGACAATGACTCTGAATGGGAAGAAGAACCACTGTGAAGTGAAGCTGTTGCATGGGTTACTGTGGTGGTCACGTCAATTAGTTAATCGCTGGGATGAAATTGCATCTGTGAATATTACAACTTAGTCAGGGTCAAAAACTATATTAAAAAATTAAGCGTTGTTCTTAGTATTCCTTGTTACCTACCAAGTTTACAGCCAATGTTGCATTGGAGTTCTTGATTGCGCTTACTGCCTCGAATTTAATCATCGCCAACGTAATCAGCACGGTGTCATCAAATGCGGCCAACAGTTCAGCTACCTTACATGCCAGCAGCGAGAGATTAATGCCTCCACTGCTGCAAAATGCTTACGCTTCAATCCAAGAAGAGGAGAAACCAACTACCATTGGTGACAGTACTAGTAATGGGATGAATGTATTCTATATATGGTCTGACCCGTCTCAAATATCTAGAGCATCAAGTTCACGAATTTCAGGAGATCTCTGTCTATCTCTTCACGCAAATTTCACAAGAGAACCAACATTTGATCCAAACACAGGCAAACTGATCAATATGGGTTCCTATGTCGCTATAACTTACTATGCAGTCAGTCCTACTGGAAAGATAATGACGCTTGAAGAGAATGATCTACTTCCCAGACATCTGGATAACTACTGCTATGGTGTTGATACGCCTAGCGCGTATCTTCAGCACCCCGGCATGGAAGGTAACTGGACTGTTTATGCCACCGCTCAATGGATTGCAGTTTCCAATCCCTCTTCTTCTCAACATGGACAAAATGAAACTTTGCAAGATATTCATAGCAATAATGCAACGATATTTGTAAAACCAGCCCTTTATTCTGGAGGAGAATCCACAATACTGCTGAGAGTTGACGGCGGGGATAATGGATACCATTCTCTAAATCTGCTTGACTGGAGCTTGGATGGCAAAAGGATACTTGTCTCGTACAGCAACAACTCTGCAGCGGGACAGGAAGAAGCAATGATTGCTCTGATGAGTCCGGATGGAACTCAAATAAGAAATCTGGGCCTGGCAGAACATTTCAAATACATAATCGATGCCGAATTTGCACCATCTGATAATAATGAGATTTTAATCACAGGAGTAACCAACAACAAGATTGATAATAGCTCGTACGCTACTTCATTTTACAAGTACGACCTTCAGAATGGCCAATTAATACAACTTCCCAATATTATTGGTGGCTCGTCTGCGGTCTGGGTCAAAGACACGACGGATGCGCATGGTGGAAAAGATAAAATCGTATTTGGAAAGGAAATAAGAGAAAATCAAACTCAGACTCCGCTTGACGCATATGAAATTTGGTTGTCAGACTCTGACGGTTCTATTGTAAAAAGGCTGTACCAAGACGCTTCGCCAAAGAATGTTACTTCGTTCAGAATAGAAGATTCTAATATTGACGGCAGCAAGATTCTACTCACGATTTACAAGCAGACTGGGTTCCCAATTATTGTAAATGATCTTGGAGTATTTGATATGAGGAGCCAAAAGATGAATGTGATGAGACAATCTGATAGTATACAATCACCCATGTTCAGTCCTTCAGGCGATCTGATAATTTATGATATTGCGGGTGGATACAAAACGCCGGGTGGACCTATGAAGATTACCACATTGGATGGCAACTATGAAGAAGATTTGTTGGTTGGGAATAGGAATATTACAAAGGATTATGCTTTTCCGGTAAATCAAGTTGCAAGTCCGGACGGCAAGTGCATTGTAGCGGTGCTAAGCATATGGGGCTCAGGCAACCAGATTCTGACAAAGACGTCCCTTATACATCCCATTCCTGAATTTGCTACACCATCCCTTGCTGCATTTATCGTCGCAGTTGCAATTGCAGGATCAATTATTTTTTATAAAATAAAGTACCTTGGAAGCGCTCTTAATGAGTTTATCCAAAAGGAGTAAGAAACACGATCCCCCCTTTTTCCTCGTGCATTTGTGCACGCATAACGTAAATATTCACTATGAGAGAAATTAGGCCATCTCTTACTATTACGCGCAAACCTGTGCCGCTTTTTTAGGCATACAAAAAGTTGATGAACGCACAGAACACAAGTTCTTACTCTCAATTCTTCAAGAAAAATAGTTCAACACTCAACGATAACCAAATTAGGAAAAATGACTCATATAATATGATGTGAACAGCTGGCGTAGCATTGACATGATGTTGGTAATTGTAGGGTCGGCGGTGCTATTGGTATTTGGCCCGCCAGTCGGAGTTACTTTATCAACGCAGGGTGGGGAATTGAACAGTGGTGTATTTGAGATTGCGATTTTTCTTGTTTGTTTAAGTGCTGTAGTAATTCTGATGGGAACGCTGCCTCATCGTAGAGAGATAATGCGTTTTGTTAATAACAACACAATCGGTTATCAACGCCATGATTATCATCAAGCACAATCTGGCAATTAATCATTTGCAACCACTACTAAGACGAATATCCATTACTGTGATCAAGTCTCTCAATGTAAGAAAAGTAAATGGCCGAAAGATAATTCCCATTTGTGCGGGACTCTGCACGCATGACGTAATTAATGATCAGGATATGCGATGACGCCTATCCGTCCTTTGTGCTCAGGGTTATGCCGCCTTTTTTTGGGAATTGGTGAAAAGAGAAATAGAGGAAACTCCTATTCGTTTGTAAGTGGCAGACAAGAGCCTTGCAACATCAACAACAATAATCTTCCTTGCAGTAATAATAATAGTAGGAGGAGGGTCTATACTGGTAGCTCTATGTGCTAACGGCAAGCTTGCATATGCCAGGTGTACAGAAGAAGATGTAAAGACAGGCAACTGTAAGTTACCAAATAACGATACGCCACCAGCGGCAATAGGCCAAAATGAACAGCCAACTGTAACAACAGCAGCTATGCTTCAAGAATGCAGAGACCTTGGAATTGCTTCAGAGCAGTGTACTGAGGAGCAGATACTAAGTGCCCGCCACATCACAACATGCTGT
>DASZTR010000126.1:0-2269 GCA_035547955.1 Nitrososphaera sp.
ATAATTGAACAGGAACTGGCCTAACCTAACAAGCGAGAGGAGTCGAGCATCATGTTTCGGATTGCGACCTTGGCGTTGGCGGAAAAGCCCAGGGTTAGTATGTTTCTTATGACGAGCGTCAGGTAGGGCAGTCCCCTTCCAGACTCCAGTCGGTAGCCCCTGTAAAACGCCTGTTCTATTTCGCGGTAGTTTGGGAGGTCGATTATGCTTGCAAGGAACGAGCCGGCGTCCATGCTCCTTGCAAACGTAGAGCTGCTCTTTTGCATAAATCCAAGATCAGTGCGTAAAAGAGAATCACCCCGTATTAGGAAGTTCTGCGCCTTGTTGTCGGTAAACGCAAGACCTGCCGCGTGTGCAAGGGCGGTGAGCCTCCCGGCCTCTTGCGCGATGGCAGGCCGGGCGCCTGCAGCAAGGGCCCGGTATAGGTCTCCCCCGTCTGCATATTCTTCTACGAGCTCGGAGTCTGTCATTGATACAAGGCGCGGAGTCGATATGCCGGCTCTCTCGAGGGCTGTCCGCATTTTCTGGCCTTCATTCCTTGCGATGTCGATGATTGGAGGAGGGGCTGACGGGTGAGCAAGAAAGACCGATATGAGTGAATAGGTGCACAGCAATATGTATTCGTGGAAGATCTTGGTGGACTTGTTGCGCTTGACTACCACCTTGCGGCCATCGCGTTCTTCTATTGAAATGTCGCGCTGCCAGTTGACGAAATACACGCTTGTTACTACGGGTTGTTTACACGACTTGCATAATTATTATTACTTTTATGCATGTCGCTAGAAAAAGGCGCCCTTGGAAATCAGATGGGGAAAAAGCAACAGCCTAGAGCACATTTACGTGTACTTGCAAGCATATACATGCACATAGACGCTGACCAACTATCTCTTTTAACGTGTCGTAGCCGCTATTCAAAATAGCAAGATCTGCTAGATATATTGCAGAGTGTTGGTCCAACACAAAGGCCACGTCAGCGCAAGAAAGTTCTTTAACTCTTGCACGGCACCAAGCTACGATTTTGTAGTCAGGATGACGACTTTTGGCCGCGATGCGGCATGGAAGAGCCAGATCCTTGCGGAAATAAAAGAAGAAAGTAACAAAAAAAGAAGCATCCTCGACCTCGCATGTGGGACGGGTATACTGGCAGGGATGGCCGAACAAGAGAGCGGGGGCAGAGTCTTCGGCCTCGACGTCACGATTGACTACCTGCAGATAGCACGCAGAAAGATGCCGCTTGCCTGCGTGCAAGCGACAGCAGAGATTATTCCCTATAGGGACGCGACGTTTGACGCTGTAATATCGTCGTACCTGGCAAAGTACGTTGACCTGGAGGCTCTTGCTGGCGAATGCTGGCGTGTGCTCGCACCAGGAGGTGTCGCTGTCTTTCATGATTTTACCTGCCCGGAACATCCTGCCATGCGCGGCCTGTGGAGGCTTTACTTTGCGATATTGAGAGTCGCAGGCGCATTGTTTGCGCATTCGTGGAAGGACGTATTTTGCGGCCTTGACCGCGTCATATGCGAGTCGGGCTGGACAGACGGGCTGGTGCGGGCGCTAAAAGGACGCGGTTTTACAGGCGTTAAATGCAAGAGCTACACGCTTGGCACGGCGGGCATCGTGGTGGCGAGAAAAAGACCATGACAGAAAGGAGCCGCATGAACGAGTGGTTTGTGCCCCGGTTCGGCCCGCCGAGGTTCCGCGCGTTTGTAGGCCTGCTGTTTCTGCCGTACACGGGCATGTGCATCGCCTTTACGCTGATTGGGGCCATGCTCGCCCCTTCTGAAACAATGATACACTGGGACAGGGCAGGGGCAATCGCCCTCATCTATGCGCTTGCACTAGGAGTCGGCGCGCATGCGGCCGACGCAATAGGGTCAAAAAAGGCCAAGCCGTGGGGTGCATACTTTACGCGTAGGCAGATGGCGGCGCTTTTGGTCGTATCACTCGCTGGCGCTTATGCGATTGGCACCTATTATATCGTGCTCTACGTGCCTGCACTTGCCATAGTGGCAGTCCTCGAAGGGTTCCTGCTCTTTGCGTACAATTTTGAGCTCTGGGGAGGGATGCTCCACACCAACTTTTGGTTTGCAGCGTCTTGGGGCGCCCTGCCCGTAATGGCAGGATATATCATCCAGACAGGCGGCGTTGTTTCATGGGTCCCATTTGCAGCTGCGGCAGGGGCGGGCATCGCGAGCATGGCAGAGATAAAGATGTCTCGGCCCTACAAGCAGCTAAAGCGTGAAGGAGGTGATCCTGCCGCCGCAAAGAA
>DASZTR010000127.1:0-3955 GCA_035547955.1 Nitrososphaera sp.
AAATATATTAATATGCACACATGCGTGCACGCACATGCAATTATAACAACACTGTACACCCTCACAATTTGTTGGAAAACTTTTAATTTATCGTCAATTAATTTGATTCAAACAGGGATTTAGGGCATTGTCAAAGCACCCAAAGATTGTACTTACTGCTGACCTTACTCTGATGTCTCCTTATAGAGGCATCTCGCTTGCATCATTTTTCGGCTGCGCTCCTGCACTTGACATGAACAGGAGCCACGACTCAATCTGGTACCACATACTTGGCAACCAGGTTACACCAAGGCTGCTCTTTGACTTTATCTGCAATCCTATAGAGCACACCAACGGATATGCCAATTATGCGCCGTACGGCCTAAGAAAAGTAGAGGCCGCGCTCTTGCGGGACGGCTACGCCCGCGAGGATGTCGTAGTGGCGCACCCTGATCATGTGGAGCAGTTCATAGGCCCCGAGACCCAGGTGGTCGGAACCTACGAGATGGATCCGCTTGGGATGGGCCCCGTGACCATGACATTCACGTATGGGCGCAAGCAGCAGTCTTATGACGAGTTTTACAACGCAGACCTGCACCACCGGATCACCGCTGCCAAAAAGAGGACAGGCAGCAATGCCAAGGTCGTTGCAGGCGCTTCGGGCACTTGGCAGTATAACTATGACCCTGCCAAGATAGAGGAATACGATCTGTATGGCATTGTGGAGGGAGAGCTCGGCGGCATCGGCCCAGAGATAGACGGCGCCGCAGGCCCGTTCTTTGACGCCCTTATCGGGGGACAGTTTGACATGGCAAACCCCTTCAAAAAGAGCCAGTTCAAGGTAGAGATAAAAGAATTCGTCAGAAGCGACAGGACTTACCACGGCAGGTTCATCCACTATTGGAACGAGCCATCGATCGAAGAGATCCCAAACATCGTCAACCCGAGTATGCACGGCATGATAGAGGTCATGCGCGGCTGCGGTCGCGGGTGCAAGTTCTGCGACGTTACTCTCCGGCCCCTACGCTATTACCCCGTGGAAAAGGTGCAGAAGGAAATTGAGATAAACATGAAGTATGGCGGGCTGAAAAATGCTTGGATTCACTCTGATGACATTTTTGTCTACGGCCTCAACCCGAGGACGACAAAGAACATGCAGCCAAACAGGGAGGCCATTGAAGAGCTATTCACGGGCATTATGGCTACTGGCGTCGAGCACACCAACCCGACGCACGGGACGCTTGCAGGCGCAATCGCCGACGAGCGCCTCCTAGCCAACGTGTCAAGGATAATCAAGTCTGGCCCTAACAACCACATTGGCATCCAATGCGGCTTTGAAACCGGCAGCATAAGGCTCATCGGCAAGTACGCTGACCGGAAGTTGGCGCCGTACAAGCCCGAGGAATGGCACTGGGTGGTCAAAACAGGCGTCAAGGCGCTCAACGAGCACTATTGGGTACCAGCCTTTACGCTCATTATGGGGCTTGACAACGACGAGACGCCCGACGACAGCTGGGAGACAATCCGGCTCATCCACGAGCTAGAGACAGAGCAGCCTGACTCGAAATTTACGGTGACTCCGCTCACATTCGTGCCAATAGGCCTCCTAGAAAAGTCTGACTTTTACGACATTGGCAACACGATGGATCCTGCAAAGCTGGGCGTCATGTACAAGACCTGGCAGCACAACTTTAAGCATGGCATTCAAAAGTTCATGGGCAAGGTGGGGCGTGACAACCCTGTAAAGAACATGTTCTTTACTGCCCTCGCGTCAAGTCTCGGCGGTGTGCCGCTCACTGCAATGGAAAAGTATGCACGCAGAAAGGGTCCAGAACACGAGCGCGTGATCGAAAAGATCAAGGCAAGTTACTGGTAAAGGAAGAAGAAACTGCGGCATCGTTTATACGGCACTGGCCGGCAAAAATCATCTGCGGAGGATAAATATACATATGGCGGAGAACTTTTTTGAGGTCGACAGGCTGGTTGACGAGCTTGCCCGGCTCTATGCCACGGCGTGCGCGACGGCGTGGTTCAAAGTAGAAAAGAAAAGGCCCGCACAGGACGAATACCGCGCCAAGGTTATAGAGTTCATGCGGCATTTCGAGTATACGCTTTCCACCTTCCAAAAGACGCCGGAAGGGGACCAGTTTCGAGCCTATGCAAAAAAGGCACTTGAAACCGAGATTGAAAAGGTGCGCATGGGCCAGAACAAAGAAGTGGACAAGCGCTACAAGTATTTTGTAGACTATAGCTAGCTGTTACCTATACTACTGCTATTGCGATAGCCATAATCTCTGCCGGCAACCTCTTTTTCCATCTGCGCAAGGAACGCCTCCATAAAGCGCGTGCGCTCCCTTGCCACTCTCTTTGCGGTTGTGGTGTGCATGGTGTCTTCAAGCTTTAACAGTTTTGCCTTGAAATGGTCTACAGTCCACCGCGTGTCATCCGGCCTTCTGCCTTTCTTGCAGAACGGGTCATCATAATTATCATCTTGGTTGTAGAACCTGCGCATCTCCGAGCCTCCAACTGAAAACGTGCGGGCGATGCCTATTGCGCCAAGCGCGTCCAGCCGGTCCGCGTCCTGCAGGATCTTGGCTTCGAGGGTCTCCGGGTCGATGTTCTTGGAATAGCTGTGCGTCCTTATGCAGTATGATACTTTGTCAATCCTGTCTCCGGGCCAACCGCGTGCTGCGAGCATCTTTTCTGCTAGCCCTGCGCTTTCATCAGCTGACCTGCTTCTCTTTTTGCCGCCCTTTGGGTAGACTATGATGTCGTGCAAGAGCGCGGCGGCAAGCAAGATTTCCATATCCGCGCCCTCTTCTCTGCCAATCTGTTCTGCAGCTTTGTATACGCGCATTATGTGCGCATAATCGTGGGCGGGGTCGCGGCCCTCTAGCATATTTTTTACTTCTAGCTTCAAGTCGTCAAGCAAATGCACTGCAAAAGGATTGCGAGCATACGGGGGTATTAAGCAATTGCTTCTTTAGTTTAGATACAAAATTGGAAAATAATTAAAATGAAAAAGGGGGGAGCGTACGTCTTGCTCTTAGATGACCTGCCACGGTCTAGTAGCGAAGGTTATGCCTAGGCCAGCTCCGATGATTATACATTGGTATACAATGTTGTTGTACGGAATTGGCTTTAGTATTGGCTCACCTGTGACGAGCACAGTCTGACCTGGACCGAGACCTGGACCGATGTGTTCAATGTTGAGCTGTGTGTGTACGTGGTAATTGCCTGGCTCAAGCGCCCTTACGGTGATTGAGTAGTGTGTTGTTGAACCTGCCTTGATGTCGAATATGTTGCCTGGTGGGTCTCTTGAAAGGAACTCCCATCTGTTACCAGCGTTCGTAGACTCGCTGAACAGAGAAAGCCAGCCTCTGAGGTCTCTGTTGACCAAACTCACTAGATCGCCGCTTACGGTTAGCTGTTCGCCTGTCTGGAGAGTATTGTCGGAAAATTGCTCGTTATCAATTTTCACGAACCTGCTCTGCAGCTGTGCCTGCACACCGTGCGCAGATGCGCTCGGCATGTATGCAATTACGGCAGACAGTACCATGACTGTCGCAAGAGCCGTCACGACCAACGTCTTGCTTTCCATCATATCCCTCTACTTACCGAATACCAGAAAGAACATGGATATATACTTTTATGCTTCAGCGCATATGCTCCACGCACGCCCGATACCAATTAGTAGCCGGCGCGCAAGAGAAATTCGCATTGAGAGAGGACGACAGCTCCAAGCTTGCACTCGGATCCATAGAGGACATTGGGCCTGCTACTGAAAAGCGGCTAAAAGAGGCAGGCTTTCGCTCGATAAAGGATCTCTTGGTCAGGGGGCCTGTAGACGTTGCAGAGGCAACGGGCATGGAGATGGACGAGGCAGTAGAGATGTGTAACAAGGCCCGCGTAGCACTTGAGGATCTCGGCGTCATCGACAGGAGCTTTGTGACTGCGACAAGCCTCTATGAAAAAA
>DASZTR010000128.1:0-15817 GCA_035547955.1 Nitrososphaera sp.
CGGAAATACCCGTAGACAGCCCTTGGTTCAAACAGTTCCTCGTCAAGGACGCGCCCTGTCCACTCTTCAAACAGTTCCTCCGGGTCTCCGCCCTGGCCTGCGCCCTTGCCCCTTATGCCCCACTGCAGCACAAACAGCGACTTTTTGTTGATATATTTCCAGATCTCTCTCAGGTCGAGGTTAGCCGGCTCAAGCCTCACCTGCTTGCCAATGTTCGGCGCTATGGGAGGATCGACGGGCTTTATGCCGCTATTTGGCAGTTCAGCGGCAGCAGCCTCATTCGTTGTCTCCCTCTCCGTCCATTCTTCAAGCCTCTTCTGCCAGTCACCTATGAATTGCGCCCTCTCTTTTGATACGAGCGCGTTCATCGCCCGCAGCCCGTCAAACGCGGTCTTGCAGTAAAAGACGCCTGCGCCGTATATGCCACCGTCCTTTGCGATCCTGTTGACGTAGTTACTGTTTATCGCCGCGCCCCCGCACAGGACAGGCACCGCCATGTTGTTCTTCCGGGCGTGCTCGACGAAATACTGCATCTGCTTTGAGGTCGACACGAGCAGTGCGGAAAGCCCGACAGCGTCCGGCTTGACCTCCTCTATCTTTTCCAGTATCGTTTGCATCGGCACCTGCTTGCCTAGGTCGTACACCGTGTAGCCGTTGTTTACGAAAATGGTCTTTACAAGGTTCTTGCCTATGTCATGGACATCGCCGTACACCGTGCACAGCACGAGCTTGCCCTTGCTCACTCCTTCCTGTTTTATCAGGTACTTTTCAAGCTCTGCCACTGCGGCTTTCATGCACTCTGCAGATTTTAGTACAAACGGCAGGATAAGCTCGCCTGCACCAAACTTGTCGCCTACTTCCTTCATCGCCGGGAGCAGGACTTCGTTTAGCGTCTGCACTGCCGCCTCGTGTGCGGCCTCTCTGCTCTTTGTCCCTCCTCCTCCTCCTCCTCCTCCTATTGTTATTGTTATCTTGCCTCCTCCCCCTATTCTGACCTCTGCGCCTGGTATGCGGCCTGCTATTGCCTGCACGACATCTGCCTCGATGCCGTCCTTCAAGCGGTTTACAATCCTAAAGTGGCATTTCTTGTCTGCGTTCCACGATGGGTCTACCTCCGCACGCTTACTAGCGCCGGATGTCGCAACCTTTGCTCGCTCGCCCTCGAAATACGCAATCAAGTCCGAAAGCGCGTTCTGGTGCCTGTTGAAAATGAGGTTCTCCGCAAGTCTCCTCTGCTCAGAGTCGATTTCAGGATATGCAATTATATCCCTCGCGTTAATGATGACGGTATCAAGCCCTGCCTTTAGGGCGTGGTATAGAAACACTGAATTTACGATCTTGCGGGCGCCTGGCGGAAGGCCAAAGCTAACGTTGCTGAGGCCAAGCGTGGTAAACGCGCCAGGGAACCTCTGTTTGACGAGCCTGATGCCTTCAAGCGTGTTCTTGGCAGAGTCGGCATACTCGGCCTCGCCGGTCGCAAGCGTGAACGTGAGCACGTCAAAGATAAACTGCCAGGGCTCAAGCCCGTACTCTTTCCTACCGGTTTCATACAGCAGTTGCGCGGTCTCGACCTTTTCCTCGGCGGTCTTGGCCATGCCTTTTGGCCCAATACACATCGCAATTGCCGGCAGGCCGTACTTTGCCATGATGGGTGCAAGGGCTGAAAAGCGTGACCCGTCGCCTTCAAGGTTTATCGAGTTTATTATCGGCCTACCCGGTATCTGCATCACCGCCGCTTCGACTACCTTTGGGTCTGTCGAGTCTATCACAAGTGGTGCCTCGATTTCCAGGCTCAGGCGCTTGACCAGCTTTTTCATGAACTCAAGCTCGTCGGATCTTTCTGTAGTCGCGACGCAGACGTCGATGCAATGCGCCCCGTCATCCACCTGCTCCCTTGCGATATTCACTAGGCCGTCGAGGTCTTCTCTCAACACCTTCTCTTTGGCCTTTTTTGAGCCTTGGGTGTTAAGGCGCTCACCTATGATGAGCGGCGCAGGCTCTTGCTTCAAGTCGACTGCCTTGAGCGCCGAGCTGACGCGTGGTACTTTACTCAATAGCCCGCGAAAGTTATTCTCACGCCTATATTTGCGGTTCTATTTTTTCTACTTCTTCTTCTGCCCCTTGTTGTCGAGCCATTGTGTAATCGTACCATCACTAACGGCGCAATCGTCACCTGACAAACAGCCTGCGCTCGCGTGAAACTTGATTCATGTTGGTGCCGTAGCATTTCAGCACTCCAAAAGGCTCCGGGGTTTCAGGGGAATGCTTTGGGTATTTTATGGCACAGGTCCTGTGGAACCCGTCCGTTATGATCCGAATGTCCTTTCCCGTGTACCATGCGGTGACGAACAGGACTTTTCTGTTCCTTAGCTCAGTAAAGTGGTGGTCTCCTCTTCCGCTTTCTGCCATCCTCTTATGCTTCTCAACCCACTCGTTGAGCCTGTATTTTTTGCTCTTGTTGTGGTTTGTACGGCGGCGAGACGCAAAACACAGGTCTACAAACTGCCTCCAAGAAGAATCCAAATCTAGGAAATATTTGCGCGCCCTTGTGTCTTTTTGCTTGAAGAGGCTGCGCGCGATCTCTGTCCTCACTCGCGATTTTTCTTCTTTTGTTTTTCTGTGAACTCATCAATAGCAATGTAGTTGGCAATCTCTGCAAACGGATCATACAGCGTGTCGGCCATAGGCTGTGCCACTAACCTAACTTTATCGCTCTCAGTTTTGAAATGTGTTATTGATCAGTACATTTTCTGCCATCATCATTATTATCATTATCGTCGTATGGTTGACATGCAAGAGGCGGTGAAAATCTTGATGGGTGATTAGCTATGCCACTTTTACTTCTTGTCAAATTCTAAAATCTTTCCATGTGTCCTCTTTAGCCTAGAAAAGGTAGGATTCAGAAACATATGAGGTGCGTATGTGTTTGCATGCATGTTTATCACCCCATGTTAATTTAGAGCCGGATTCTGCAATCCGGTGGGGGATAACCTTGTATACTTGTTTGCCGCATTGTATGCATGGTATCAAGCCAGACATCAATCCTCAAACAGGAAGATGAGGACGCGACAGAAGGTGTCCCAGTCTGCAGCGCCAACTACTCCAGCCCAGTAGTAGATCAGGCAAGCTTCATTGAAGAGATCCACTACAGCATCGGCGGCAAAAAGTACATCGAAAATGCTCCACACTTCTAGGCTAGGCTGGGGGTAAATATTTTTTGCAGATGAGGGGTCAGGAGCCTAAAGAGCGAGACATTGAGCTGGAAAACATAGTCGGCAATCTCTTGATCGCAGAATATCAGGTTGACAAATTGCGGGCGCGGCTGGCCGAAAAAGTCATAGGCCGCGGCGACAGCTCTGCAAACAACCAGTCCATCTACACGTTTAAGAACAAGGACAAACTCTTCCGTATCCGCGTCCAGATAGACGAGATGGAATTGTAGTAAAAAACCAGAGGTTACGCCAGTAGGTCGTCAAGGCTCTCTTCTCCTTTTTCTTTCTCGTCAACACTTTTCTATTTCTAGATGATTCATGCTTGCTTTTTTGAATTACGCAATAACTACTAGTTTATTGGGCAACTACTACGTAAAAACAATGTGATAAATAATTGACGCGCGCGCTTTCCCTCTCTGTTGTCGTTTTCGCTTCTTTTTATTATTTTGATTGCGTCTCAAGGACGCGCCTGAGCTCTGCAATATGCTTCGGGTTCGTGCCGCAGCACCCGCCGACAAGGCGCACATTCTCATAGCTTTTTACAAAGTCTGCCATCTTGTGCGCAACCTCTTCTGGTCCCATCTTGTAGACCGCCTTTCCACCCTCGTTGTGCGGCATGCCAGCGTTTGGCATGACGAGTATCGGCAAATCCTGCTCTGCAAGCCACTTGACGCTCTGCTCCATCTCTGCAGGCCCTGTCGAGCAGTTGAGCCCAAAAAAGTCAATCCCCATGTCGCTCACCGTGGTGTAGGCTGCCTGCACGCTCGTCCCAAGGAGCATCTTGCCGTATTGGTCAAGGGTTACATTTGCGATTATCGGTACCTTTCTGCCGGTCTCCTTCATTGCCTGGTGAGACGCCTCGATTGCAAGTTTCACTTCGAGTATGTCCTGACTTGTCTCTATCAAGAGCGCGTCGACTCCTCCGAGGACGAGGCCTTTTGCCTGGAGTGCAAATGCCTCGCGTATCTCATCAAGGGGCTTTTGCCCAAGGTCGGGGTCGTTTGAGCTGGGCAGGAACCCCGTCGGCCCCATCGAGCCGATGACATACCTCCCTCCCTCAAACTCATCCGCCACTTCCCGTGCTAGCAGTGCCGCTTTTTTGTTAAACTCTACCGTCTGGTCGCCATAGCCGTACTCATCTAGTTTGAACTTGTTAGAGCCAAATGTATTTGTCTCGATGCAGTCTGCACCTGCTTCAAGATAGCTGCGGTGGATCTTTTTTATCCACTCTGGCCTCGAGAGTATCAGGCCGTCGTTAAAGCCATCCTTGCCGTCCGGGAAATCCTCCGGGGCCGGATTGAGCTTTTGGATCTCTGTGCCCATTGCGCCGTCAAAGAGCAGCCTCCTTTTTTTTGCGGCCTCCAAGAAGGGCTCCCTTGCCCCTGCTGCTATTGGTGATGGTGAAGGTGACAAGCAGGCCTCTGGTTCTCGCAGATTCAATTTATTGCTTCTTCTGAAGCCTATTTTAATCTAAGAAATAGACAAAAAGGGCAACATCTCTTGACACTGGGGCTCTAAACTGCATCAGGTACCTCAGGGTCATATAAAATATGATGACCTCAATTGTCCAAGAATCAACGGCAACAACACAACAACCAATAACACCACCACTACCTTCACCATCCGCCTCGGCAAGATCTGGCGGGATGGCAATGATGATACCACCACACCTTCTCCTTGTAGGCAAGAAGAGCGCACTCGACTACATCGCACCGGCGCTTTTTAGGATCGGCACGTTTGGCGAGCTGGTAGTGAAGGCAAAAGGGAGCATGAGCATTGTGACCGCGGTAAATGTGGCCGAGATGGTTAAAAAGGACATTGCAGGGTTGGAGACACGTTCCATCTCCATAGGCACCGAAGAGATAACCATAGAGGGGATGCCAAGGCGCGTATCGTACATTGAAATTCATCTGGCAAACAGCAACATCAAGCCGGCGCCGGCAGAATCATCAACAACATTAGGAGTAGAAGAGACACCCGCTGCAGCAGCATTAGCAGTAAAAGAAGAAGAAGAAGCAGTAGTAGTAGCGGTTCAGCCACAGGACAAGCTTGCCGAGGCCGTGTCGACCGCCAAAAAAATAAGGGCCAAGGCGAAAAAGTCTACTACTGCTAAGGCAGGAAAAAAGAAAAAGGCAGCAACGACAACCGCCCGCAAAAAGCAACAACAGCCACCTGCGGACGCCTAGAAACTCTTCTTTTTCTCTTTCTCTTTTTCTATCTATTTCTGCCTTCCGCCGCCAAACACCGACAGGATACTTGACACCATCATCCCTGCCGTGTAAGACTGGCCCATTTCTGCAAAGCCGGGGATAAAGTGGAGTGAGAACAGCGCGCCAAGTGCCGCGATGCCGCCGTACTGCGACATTTTTTTGAGGAGCGTTTTTTCGCTGTTGAAAGGGGCAAGGAGCATCCCGAGTATCCACGTCCCAAAGAGCCAAGTCATGGTCTTTGTGGCGACGATGCTTGGGGCGGTAAACGCCACCCCGAAGTACATCGCAGTCACGATAAAGTCTGCTCCCATCATGTTGGCAAATATCTTGTTAAACGACTTTAGCTTCACTATGTAGTGGCCAAAGACAAAGCCCATTATCGCGACAGCTGCCGCGCTCCCGCCGACATAAGCAGCATTTAAGCCGCACGAAAAGAGCGCCCTTGGGTCGGTGCTCCCGCACATGACCTGCGAGGCCACAAGCACCATGAGGAACGTCTTGACTATGACGCTTGCTATGATGAGCAGGGCCTTGTGCTGGCGTTCAAGTGGCTGCGCTTTCAACCTTGAGCTTGTGTGTGCGCCGTCGGATACTTAAGCCTTGATCATGTTTCTGTTATTACGGTTCGACGCGGGACATCGTCCTTGGGAACAGCACCGTGTCCTTTATGTCCTCCGCGTTTGTTATCCACCTCACCAGGCGCTCGATGCCAAGTCCAAAGCCGCCGTGTGGCACCGACCCGTACCTGCGTAGGTCGAGGTACCATTCGTACGCCTCCGGCTTTAGTCCTTCTTTTAGCATCCTGCTCGTAATGGAATCGATGCTGTCCTCCCTCTGGCCGCCGCTTGTTATCTCACCAAAGCCTTGGGGCGCAAGCATGTCTGCAGTCAGCCCGATGCCAGGGTGATCCGGGTCTTCCTTGACATAAAACGGCTTGACGGAGATGGGGTAGCCGACTACAAATATCGGTCTGTCTGCGTCCTTGGTCAGCTCGCGCTCAGAGTCTATCGAAAGGTCGTCGCCAAATTGTATGTCACGCCTTGTGCCGCCATTGTTCTCTGTGACCTGGAAGCCCCTTGAGCGCAGGGTCTCTATCGCCCTGCCGTACGGAAGGCGCTCAAACGGCGGCTCTACTTTTCTGAGGCCGGAAACGTCGCGCTTTAACAGCTCCAGCTCCTGCACCCGCTCCTTTATCGTGTTTTGTATGACATAAGAGACAAGCTGCTCCTCGACCTCCAGTATGTCCTCAAGTGCGACCCAGGGTGCCTCCGCCTCCAGGTGGGAAAACTCTGCCAAGTGTCTGACGGTTCTTGATTTTTCTGCCCTAAACGACGGCGTCAAGCTCCACACGGGGCCGAGCGAAAATATCATGGCCTCCAGGTAAAGCTGCGCGCTCTGCGAGAGGTACGCGTCCTGATCGAAATACCGCAGCTTGAAGAGCGTAGAACCCCCTTCCACCGCACCCTTTACTATCGTCGGTGCAGTCACCTCCATCCAGCCGTTTTCAACGAACCATTGCCTGCCGTAGTTCAGGACTGACGCGCGCACCTTGGCTATTGCTATCATCCTCCGCGTCCGCAGGGCAAGGTGACGCTTGTCGAGGAGCAGCTCGTCACTCTGGTACTCGCCTATTGGGTACTCGGCCGCGATGTTGAACACCTTTAGTTCTTTTCCTCTTACCTCAAAGCCACCCTCCGGCGCCCGGGGGTCTTGGCTTACGGTGCCTGTGACTTGCACTGACGATTCTATAGTGAGGCCCGCCGCCATGTCCGTCGGCAGGACGCACTGTATGACCCCTCCCCTGTCGTCTCGCAGGAGGATGAATGAGTTTTCCTTTTGCTTGCGCAGGCGGTGTACCCACCCCCTGAGCGTCACTTCTTTACCCGCAAAACTAGAGTTCTTGACATCGCTTGCACGCATATGTGTATGCATGTTGTTTGGCAGGCCTGATTATTATAAAATAATCTTTTTGGCTTTGGGGCAAGGCGTCGGGAAGAAGGATATATACTTGTGTATGGGTGAATGTATCAAAAGCTGGTTATGCCTCTTCATCCCTTCTTCTCATCCTTGAAATGTTTGGTATCCGCGGCACACCCACTGCAAAGGCCGTCGCCACTATCGCGAGAAAATAGTATTCATAGCCAATGGCCATACCTATCGAAGCGGCAAACCATACCGCGGCTGCGGTAGTGAGGTTTGTTATCTTGCCGTTGATTTCGCTCTTCAGGATGAGCCCCGCTCCAAGAAAGCCTACTCCGGAGATTATCTGTGCCGCAATCCTTGACGACGAGTTGGGATCTACCAACGACGAAAGGAAAGTGAAGATCATCGCCACGCCGATAACAAGGCAATGCGTGCTTATCCCTGCAGCCTTGTTCCGCAACTCACTTTCCACGCCTATGGCAAAGCCTGCCGCCAGGGAAATCCCGATGCCGACTAGAAAGCGCGTTTCATAGCCAGTTGGTATCCCTTCAAAAACAACAACCATCTCTTTTGTTTCTTGTCTTATTGACCGAAATAGTATTTTAAAATCATGGAAAGAAGTTTTTTATCCCTTCGAGAAACGCACATGAACACTCAAATTTCTGTCTAATTGAGAAAAAAATGAGAGGAGAGTGGAGAAGGGTCTCTCAGGAAGATGTCGCTGGTGACGATGATGGTGATGTCTTTCTGCCCTTTGCAAAAAATGCCGCTGCTACTCCACCAAAGACCGCTCCCAGCGCGCTGACGTACAATAGCGTCTCACTACCACCTATCGACAGCATCGGCGTGCCAGAACCGTTTGGATTCTGGTGGGTTATCGCCCATTTCCTTGCAGCAAGCAATGTCTGCTCGTTGCATTCTATCCTGTTGATGTTGTACTGCTTGCACTCTGCAAGCTGCTCCGGTGTGGCGCCTGCGGTGGGGTTGCTACTGACGCCGTACTGCGCGTGTGAATGTTGTACGGTCCCTGCCGCCAGCGCAAAGGCTATTGCTGCCATGGCAGCCAGCAGGACAATGTAGCGGTTTTTTGCTGTGTCCATATGTGCAGTATAGTTATTCGAGGCGCTCTGGATAATCCTGCGTTCCGGACGCGTTTTTCAAAGCCTGTTCTTGCACCCAAACGCCGGCTTTGCAGCAGCGGTACCTGACAATGATGTAGCCTAGAAACCCTACTACCATAGTCCCCGCAAGCGGCAGGGCAGACGACACGACAGGCCCGGACGCCCCAAACGTTCCTACTCCGCCGGCCATTGCTACCTTTTCTTTCGACAGCGCGACCGACTCTTCTATAGTCATTACCTGTTGTTGCTGTTGCTGCTGCTGGCCGCCTGTAATACCACCGTTGCCACTTCCTTCGACAAAGGCGTAGTCCTGGACTATCGGCACGGAAGGCGGCTCTTGGACGTACTGGAGCAAGAACGCATTGCCTAAGGCAAGCACTGCGAGTGCGGCCGCTCCGGGTGCGATGAGCGGAAACACGCTCTTCGCGCTCTTGCCTATGCGGTTGTTATTATCATTCTTCACCCTGTCTGCCCTTTCAAGCAGGCTGAACCTCCACATCTTCCACGCCTCAAGCCAGAGCACACCAGCTGCCGCAAGCGGGACCGCAATGCCATAAGCGCTCCACGACGACCTATTGAGCAGTACGTACATGACGGCGACGACAGAAAACACGGAAGCGTAGAACGCAAGCCTTGGGACCGAGAACCTCCCAAAGCTCACGTACGACTCTAGCGCCCTGACCTTTACCTTACGGGTGACGCGCACCCTGCCGTAGCTGTCCTTTACCGCGAGGCCCATACCTACCAACTTGTCTACTTGGTAGTCGGCCACGCTCGGGCTGGAGAGGCTCAGGTCGCGCTGGATCTCCCTTATTCCTCCAGGCTCGCCCTTTTTCAAAAGGTACAGGTACACCTGCAGAGTCCTGCCCTGCAGCTTACGCTCCAAGTCGCCGTTCCCTATCATATGCAATTAGTTGGCAGAGGCCGGATTTAAGGAGCGCCAAAAGCGGGGCCGTTCTAGGGTTGGAACACTCGCACGTTATTCTATTATAATCCGTCTAGCTGTCAGCTAGATATAGAGCGTGTCAAAAAGTAAAGGAGGAGGAAAGGCCTGGAAGCGCCTTGTCCGTAAAAAGGTGTTTGAGGCAAGAGACGGCAAGACAGTCTACATGGAGCTCTTCTTGGACACCGTGCTGACGCCAAAGGGGAAGACTCTTTATTATACAAACTACCGCGCGTCAGATGTCGTAATAGTAGTCCCGTTTCTTGATGAAGAGACGCTCGTCATGATAAAGCAGTACCGCTATCCTCTTGACAAGGTAATGCTAGAGTTCCCCGCCGGCCACGTGGAAAAAGGCGAAAGCCCGCTTGCGACTGTCAAGAGGGAGCTGCGCGAGGAGACCGGCTATAGTGCAAAAAAGGTAGAGCACATCTATGATTACCATCCGTCCGTCAGCAAGTCGCGGCAGATGGTGCGCGTCTACTCTGCGACGGGACTTGTTGCTGGCAAGACTGACCACGACAGCACCGAGGATATCGACGTCGAAATAGTCAGGGTTGACGCCCTTAGGAACATGATACTGGAGAAAAAAGTGGAAAGCGCCGGCACACTGATCGCGTACCTGCTGTGCTGCAGCAGTGATGGAATAAGAAAGATAAACGGCAAGGGATGGAGAAGCAGGATGAGGCAGTAGTAGAGGCATGGAAGGAAAATGAAGAGGAAAACGAGTATGGGGGATAGCAGGAAAAAAGAAGAAGCAACAGCGATGAAGATGAAGGCGATAGTGCTTGACGGGTGCGCGCCCATCGAGACAAGGCCGCTGAAGCTAAAGTCAATACCCGTCCCGGAGCCAAAAAAGAGGGGTGAAGTGCTCTTGGAGATAGAGGCGTGCGGCGTCTGCAGGTCAAACCTGCACATGATAGAAGGCGACTGGAAGGACCAAGGTTCTCCGTCGATCCTGCCTATCGTCCCCGGGCATGAAGTTGTCGGCGTCATAAAAAAATCCACCGGAGCAAAAAAGGTCAGAGAAGGCGACAGGGTAGGCATACAGCCGCTCTTCAGCTCATGCCTGAAATGCGGCTATTGCGGCTCTGGCAAAGAGCACCTGTGTGATAGCGTAGAGATAACGGGTGAAAGCGTGCAGGGCGGATACGCAGAGTACGTCGTGGCAAACGAAGAATTTGTGACCAAAATACCTGACAGCATCGACTCGACGCACGCGGCCCCGTTGTTCTGCCCCGGTATAACGGCATATAAGGCGGTCAAGGCAAGCGAGCCGGCAAAAGGCAGATCTGTGGGCATCTTTGGGGTGGGAGGAGTAGGGCACCTTGCATTGCAAATGGCCAAGATGGAAGGCGCAAGGGTGATAGGCATCTCGCGCGCAAAAAAGCACCTTGACCTTGCCAAGAGACTGGGCGCAGACGATACAGTCGTGTACCAAGACGCGTCAGTCGACCAGTTCGTCACAAGCCTGAAAAAGGAGCAAGGATTGTTAGATAGCGCAATCGTCTTTGCCCCGTCAGAGCAGGCCATTGACGCGGCGGTGAAGTCCGTCAAGAAGGGCGGGATCGTAGTAGTTGGAGTGGTCGGTCAGATACCTAACTTTTCCGCGTTTGAAGAAAAGACGATCCGCGGGACCGTCATAGGCTCTAGGCAGGACATGGCAGACCTTGTCACGCTTGCCGCCAACCGGTCGCTTGAAGTGGTGATAGAGACTCACCGGCTTGCCGAGGCAAACGACGTGCTCGCCAGACTAAAGCACTCTGAAGTAGAGGCACGGGCCGTCCTTGTCCCCTAGGAGGCCACCATCAACATGATGAATGCATAGTAAACCACGATGTTTACCGCAGTTATCAGGCTCCCGACCTTGGCAAACTCGAAAAAGGAAAACGCGCGTACGCCCCTAGACTCTGCCGCCTCGATCACGATGACGTTGCTTGCCGCACCCAGTATCGTCAGGTTTCCGGCGATGGTGCTCGCCGAGGCGAGCATCAGCCACTGAGCTACGTAACCTCCTTCTCCTCCTCCACCACCAAACCCACTCCCAGCCAAGACAAAGTTATACAGGGCGACAAAGGGGACATTGCTGAGCACCTGGCTCAGGGAGAGGCTTGCTGCAGTTATCACGCCTAGACTCTGAGCCTTGTCCGCCGGGCTTGGGTTCGGGAGCCACCCTGTGATTATCGATATTGCGCCTGACTGCCACATTGCCGACGTGACTATAAACATTGCCGCAAAGAACACGAGCACAGAGTAGTCCACCTTTCGCAGGATCTGCGTTCGCTCGCTCGACAGTGCGTATAGGGCGGCCGCGCCGAGCATGGCAACTACGCTCAGGCTCAAGTCCGCCACCTTGAGTGCTTGTAGGAATTCTGATACGATAAACCCTGCAAGTGTGGCGATTGTTACGTAGATGGCAAGCCTTGCCTGTCGGGGGTTGTAGCGGACTCCGTCATCGCCTTCTTCCTCATCCTCTATTTCTCCTCCTCCTCTAGGAGGCGCCATTTCTTTTCTAGATGTTATTGCCAGCGCTGTGATGGTACTGTGCCCTGGCAGCAGCAACGGTTTCTTTGTCAGCTCTTTTCTGAAATACACTTTTAGTATGAGATAAGTGACAAACAGGTTCGCCACAGTCGGCGCGCCAAGGTAGAGCAGGAATGTGACAAACGGGAACTGCATCCCGCTGTCGATAGCTATCAGCAGGTTCTGAGGGTTGCCTATCGGAGTCATGACGCTCCCGACTGTTATCCCAAATGCAAGCGCCAGAAGGAACACGGTGGGTTTGATCTTTGCATGCTTTGCCACTTGGACGGCAAGTGGTATGCCAAGCAGAGCTATGGTGTCGTTTACTAGAAAAGCCGCAAGCGCGCCCATCCCGACTACGAAAATCATCAAGAGCTGCGCCGGAGTCATTGCACGGGCAAGCATCCTGGCCGCTATCATCTTTAGCACACCGGTCTTTTCAAGGGCAGATACTATGCTGAACATACCAAAGAGAAACGCAATAACCTCTAGGTTCACCGCCTTGAACGCGTCAGGGATGCCGATTACCTGCAGGCCGATCATCAAGGCCGCGCCGACTAGCATGGCCGTCCATATCGGAACCCCGAACCTGCGCCGACCTATGATGAGGACGTACACCACTGCAAACACGCCTAGGGCGACGTACTCTTGCATAGCGGGGGAAAAAGGTCGTGTGGCTATAATCTTTGCTCGCTGTGCGGGACAGAGTGTTGCGTAATTACAGGTTTTGCGCTAGGATACACGTGTATGATTACCACGGATCAGCCGCAGGAGCAACAACTACAACAGCAACAGTAGCAGTGGCAATAGCAGGCTTGCAAACATGCCGCTCTGACGACTTTACTTTTTTGATTGGTACTTCTACTATTATTTTTATTGATGTTGTTTTAAACCAGACCCCTCGCTTTCAGCTCCTTGCGAAGCTGTTTCCTTACCTACTCGACTGCGCTGTTGAACGCCTTTAGGTACGCCTCCTTGCTCTTTAGATGCTCGACTGTCATGCCCAGAGCTATCTCACCAGCAGTCGGCACTAGGCCTGCTATCGCCAAGTCCGCCGGCGACTGCCTTGACTCTACGAGATTGTGGAGGCTGTCTACTTGCTCTGCCACTTTGTTGTTATTTTGCGACATTTTTTTACCATCTTTCTCTGTATGTGTTGCTATTATCAGCATATTCATCATCTTGAAAAGGATGATCACTTTACGGTTTTTTCTCTATCTGCCTATCTACATGAACCTTCCAAATCCCTTGGTGAATAAAACAAATGTCGCCACCGAGGGAGGTACCAGCCCCAACATGAAAAAGTTGAGCGCCTGGTCGTTGGGCAGGGCAGACTTGTTGATGTAGACGATTATGCCAAAGAACGAGCCAAGGAGCGTCACTACGAAAAATAATGCAGCGCCTACCATGAAAACCAAGAGCTTTAGATTTTCCTTGACAGTCATTGTGTGCTTCTTGCGTACGTCGCCTTATTAGAACCCTATCAATCTCTCTATTTTGTATTATGGCAGTCATGTAGATCCGCACAGTCCGGTCTCGTTGCGGAGCGACGGCGGAACCTCCTTCAAGTTCGCTGGTATGGGTTTGCAGGGTGGGAGATTATATTGTTGTCTGAGCTGTTCTTGCTGCTTGCTCATTACCCCGGTCGAAAAGGACGGTCCTATGTGCCCAAAAGCCTCATACAGCAAGATGACTATGGCTATGGCGACGCCCATCACCAGTATGCAGACGGCGACCACCTTCATGTCCTTCTGGTAGGCGTCCTGACTACTTTCTCCTCTGTCAGGCATGCAGTGAAAAGAGGAGGAGTCATCGTAGATAAAATTCGAGGAGCTTCATTCCATTTTGCGTAAATATCATGGATGCGTACAGTTCCCCGATGAATAGACATGCCCAGTTAATTTCTGCGGCGGCAGCTGCAGTGCTTGTCTCGGCGCTTGTAGTCGGTTCTTTTGCGACGGCTAAAAGCTACGCGCAAAATCCCATCCAAGATTTGGCTGGAAACATGACAAGTGCAGGCAAGAACTTGATCGGAAACTTGACAGGTTCCGGCAACCAAACTTCTGTCACAGGAAACGTGACAGCAGGCAACCAGACAACGACTACAACTACTACTAATACCACTTCAACCACTGCGACAGGCAATCAGACATCCTCATCATCCGCTGCTGGAAACCAGACGGGCACGCCAAAACCAAGCGACAGGCTCACGGGCCGGATTTCAAGCATACAGACTGAAGGCGGCAAACCCGCATGGATACAGGCCGGCATCTGGTTGCTAAAGATAGGCCAGGCGGCAGCAGCAACATCCGGAAACGCCACATCATCGCCAGCTGGAAACGTAACATCGACGGCAACAACAGGAAACGTCACTGCCTCTCCATCCGGAAATGCAACGACTACAACGACTACTACTACTACCAACACAACATCGTCCACAGCCATTCCAATGCTCGATTTCATAGCCCGGTTCGACATGGTCAAGCTTGACGGCAGCGCCATGCACCAGCACAACGTGACTGACCTAAAGGCATCGACATTTTCCTTTGAAAACGGCACCTATACCATCAACGGCACGGCCACGGTTACAATGAAGGATGGCCCCGTACAGGACGTTCCGGTGGGTATCAAGATAATGAAGGACTCAGTAATCGCCATGACAATAGGTCCTGACAAGGTGGATAAGCATTTTGGCACTGATCCAATATACGGAACAGTTGCACAGGAGCGCAGATAGATATGAGAAAAGAATAGATAGAAAAAAAGAAGGTGCGCCCCAACTCACCTTCCCAAATCCTTCCCTTCCTCTCTTTTCTCTCCTCTTTCACTCCGTCTTTTGCCCAAAGTATTAACAAGGCTGCATGTTTTGACAAAGCTGGCAGATGCACAAGATGCTAGTAATTGCCGGGGTAATCCTGGTGGCCGTCTCTAAAATCCTGATATTCAAGTCGCTGCTGGAACAGAGCGCCTACGAAAATTGCATTGCCAATATCAGCAATAATCCTGTCGGTGCCATCCTGTGCCCGCCGGCGCCGTTCCCGTTCTTCATTTATGGCTGGATAATTACCGCCGCCGGCGCAGCCGTCCTTATTTATGGCCTCAAATACGTATCACTGAAAGATTTGCGGTAATGGCCACGCATGGTTAATTTGCGCGTTGTTGTGCCATAAAACATCATTTAGCATGCGCAACCTAGGTATAATGCTATTATTGTGAGGGGCGCATACGTAGCATTGAGTCAAGCAAGGAACGAGAGCGTGTGTATGTGTGGGGCGCAGGCTAATCCTGGTGGATTTCTCCCAAGTTCCCTCACCTGCTGCCCCACCTACATCTCTCGCTCTCGCCTTCTGCATGGCGTTTTAGTCTCTCCTTTCTCCCGCACTCCGTACTCCCTACCCGCAATCCTCCGGAGGTCGTCTCTGGGACATTTTGCTAAACCTCGCGAGCAATTTAGGCATAATCTCCCAACATCCATAGGCCTAGTGGGCTACTCGGTAAAATAACTGCGTGACGGATCAACATTGTTATATTTGATGGAACAGGACGAATTGATCGGGGGATCGTCGTTGCGCGCCGGGCTATCGCGCTCGCGCGACGTACTAGGTGATGAAGTGATGCAGGTCATATTCCGCTATCTTGAGCGCAGCGGCTTTAGATTTTCCGGCGATACCAAGTACCCTGCATCACGCGTTAGCATGGCTATCCGCGATGTCCTTGGCGACTATGGCACTGACATAATAATGAAAAACCTGATGCAAGAAGTAGACAACAGCGCCTAAAGATAAGAGACATATACACGCAGACATAGTAGCGGGCCTCACCTTCTTCTTCTTTTTTTCTTTTCCTATCATTGTCCTTCTTCCCCTCTTTATCGATTGCCGCATATAG
>DASZTR010000129.1:0-3933 GCA_035547955.1 Nitrososphaera sp.
CAGGAGGTCGTCGTACTTGCCTGTGTTAATGTCGGCGTAGACCTCCTTTGCGGGCTTGCCTTCTACCTTGACGCCCATGCTAACGCACGAGCCAATCACTTCCTTGGCCGCCCCCTTGATGTCCTTGGCGTACGAGCCTTCTATCTTCATCTTGGCGATTTTCGCCGCTGACGCCATTGAGAGGTCGCCCGCATAGTCCTTGCCCGCCGTGCCAGAGCCCTTCGATATGCCCGATTCCTTGGCTACGAGCGCGGCCGTCGGAGGGATTCCGACCTCGACTGTGAATTTTTTCGTCTCGGCGTCCACTTCGACCTTTACCGGCACCTTCATGCCCGGGAAATCCTTGGTCTTTTCGTTAATGGTATTGACTACTTGCAGGACGTTTACGCCCATCGGTCCCAATGCTGGACCTAGTGGCGGGCCTGCGTTGGCCTCTCCGCCGCTGACAAGCGCGGAAACAGACTTTTTATCGCCCATTACGTCCAGCGTGTGTGTTTACCCAAATTATAATCGTTCCTGTTGCCCTCTCATGTGCCCTTTTGACAGACTTTTAAACCCGGTCATTGTAAAAAGTGACGGTCATAATATACACATGGCGGCAGCAGAGCAGCAGCCCACCGAAGGCGTAGGTTCGCTTTTCTTCGAGCTTGCAGGCGACTTGCGCCTCTCCATGCTGTCAAGGCTGGACAAAAGGGACTATCGTCTGTCGCAGCTCGCCTCGGAGCTCGAAGCGACCATGCAGGAGGCCCACAGGAACATGTCACGGCTGATAGAATCTGGCCTTGTCTCAAAGGGAAAAGAAGGCGAGCTTGTCCTCACCGCTTACGGCAGGACAGTTGTGTCGCTTGTCCCAAGCTACGATTTCCTCTACAGGCATCGCGACTTTTTTGCGGATCACAGCCTCGGCGACCTGCCGGCAAAATTCATCCAACGCCTCGGCTCATTCCGCGGCTGTGAGATGGTGCGCGGCGTGATGGCAATACTCCAGCGCTGGAAGACTCTGTACAGCAGCTCTGATATCTTCATCAAGGAGATAATGGCGCAGGTGCCGCTTGACCTCATCGAGACGATAAGCGCGAAGGTCGACGATGGCGTAAAATTCTCGTACATATTTGCGTCAAACGCCGTGGTGCCAAAGGGCAGGTCGCAGCTCCTCCAGAAAGTCGGCTGGCGCAACTTCATCAACAAGGGCCTAGTCGAGCGCAGGATGCTCTCCGACGTTAAGGTGATGGCAATATTCAACGAAAAGCACGGATGCGTAATGTTCCCAAACCAAAAGGGCGAGCCGGACCTCAACGTCATGTTCTACGGCGAAAGTGCAGAATTCCTGGAATGGTGCAACGACTTTTTCGACTACCAGTGGAACAGCGCCGGCGCGTTTGACGAAGGGAAACTAAAGCACGAGGTGTGAAAAATCATGCAAGCGCATCCTACTGCACATACTTTTACACACACATGGTCACACACTCTCGCGCGCATGCTTGTGTGTAGCACACAGTGGAAAATCAAGTGCAAGTTTTTATACGCCGGAGGCAAAGACTGGACATGCCAAAAGCCTTTGTTCTCATGAACGCCGAGCTCGGAAGCGAGGACTCGCTCGTTGGCGAGCTGAAAAAGATGGAAGGCGTCAAGGAAGTGTATCAGGTGTACGGCGTTTATGACATCGTGGCTCAGGTCGAGGCCGATGCAATGGAAAAAGTAAAGGAGACTATAACATGGAAGCTACGCAAGCTCAACGGGGTAAAGTCTACGCTTACCATGATAGTCATGGAGTAAAAACTGCAGTAAGAGGAGGCGCAAAAAGAGTTTTGAGACTTTTTGGCAGGAAAAAAGAAGGAGGAGAAACAGGCAAGACTTTCAAATGCCAGTACTGCGACATGAAGTTTGACGACAAGGAGCGCATGAAGCGCCACATGAGAAAGGCGCACAGTGAAAAAGGCGGAGGGGACATGCCAAATACGAACCCCTTTGGATTTGGCTAAAGACTTAATTCCTGTAAGTTTGTGGTAAAGGTAACGCGCCGAAATGTTTCCAATTCACGATGACACAGAGAGGATACACGGCAGACCGTGGCTCAACTATGCCCTGATTGGGATAAACGTCGCGGTCTTTATTTGGCAAGCGTCGGTTACAAGCTTTTTCACTGATGAGCAGGCCGTGACGCGGATGTTCCTCACGTACGGCACCGTCCCGGACAGACTGTTCTCAGAATTCCCGGGCAGCGCCTTTACGGTCGTGACCTCGATGTTCATGCATGGGGGCGTCGCCCATATCGTGGGAAACATGGTGTTTTTATGGGTATTTGGTGACAACATCGAGGACAAGTTTGGACGCGTAAGGTACATCCTGCTCTACATAGGATGGGGTTTTGCAGCGGCACTTTTGCACAGCGCAGTCGCCGTGTCCATAGGCGACGGCGCGGTGCCCGCCGTGGGGGCGTCTGGTGCAATATCAGGGGTGCTCGGCTCGTACATGGTCCTGTTCCCCAGAGCAAGGATTTACACCATAATCACGGCGTTTTTCATATACACTGTGCGGATACCGGTCCTCATCTACATACCTTTCTGGTTTGCGCTGCAGTTGATATTGGGAGTCATCGGGCAGCTTGGCCCACTGGGCGGCGATTCGGGTGTCGCATATTTTGCGCACGTCGGGGGCTTTATCGCTGGCGCGATCACCGGCCTTGTAGGAAGGGGCTTTATCCTATCGAAGATTGCAAGCCTTGCCGGCAAGGGAACGACATACAAGCCGCCGGTGAGAAAGGTGCGCCCCAAGATAGAGGACGTAGTGAGCGAGACGCCACCGGAGGTCATAGAGGGCCCAAACTATTACGAGATAATCGCAGAAGTAAAGGGGGTCACTGACGCGTCGGCGATAAGCGCAAAGTACGAGCAGGGCTCTAATGTCGTAAGGATCACCGCAAATGGGTCACGCAGGTATGACATGGCTGCCAAGCTTCCAGATACGGCGGCCGGCGCGACAGTTGAGGACATACAGTACCTAAACGGCATAGCCAGGATAAGGCTCGCCAAATCCCCGTCCTAGTCATCAAAGAGAGAGAGAGAGAGAGAGAGAGAGAGGAAGAGAGCACACGCACATAGCGATCCGAATATCGTCGCAAGGCTAAAATATCCGCCGAAGGTGAAATGATTTTGCCTATTTTATAGGAGGAATATGAAAAGAATGTCAATACAACAAGCTTCAGCAGGCGGAATGCCAGTACTTATCTTGAAAGAGGGAGCGTCCCAGACAAAGGGCCGCGATGCCCAGAAGAATAACATCACGGCGGCAAAACTCATCGCAGAGGTAGTAAGAACCTCGCTAGGCCCGCGTGGAATGGACAAGATGCTAGTCGACAGCCTTGGTGACGTCACGATAACAAACGACGGTGCCACCATCCTAAAAGAGATCGACGTGCAGCACCCTGCAGCAAAGATGATGGTTGAGATTAGTAAGGCCACCGACAACGAGGTCGGCGACGGCACGACTTCTGTAGTCGTGCTCGCAGGTGCTCTGATTGAAAAAGCAGAGGAGCTTATCAACAAGGACGTGCACCCGACCATAATCGTCGACGGCTACCGTAAGAGCGCGGCCAAGACCATTGAAGTCCTCAACAGCATCGCGCAAAAGGTCGGCGGCAACGAGAAGAACGAACTTGCCAGGATTGCAAAGACCTCGATGCAGACCAAGATAGTGTCAAGAGAGGCAGACGAACTTGCCACAATAGTGGTAAACGCCGCGCTTTCCGTGGCAGAAAAGGCCGACGGCGGGTTCAGGATGGACGTGGACGACATCAAGGTGGAAAAGAAGGCAGGAGGTTCCATCCGTGACACCAAGATGATAAAAGGGATCGTCCTTGACAAGGAAGTCGTACACGGCGGCATGCCAAAGCGCATTGAAGGCGCCAAGATCGCGCTGATAAACGCCGCGCTA
>DASZTR010000130.1:0-16856 GCA_035547955.1 Nitrososphaera sp.
GTTGTCCTCGCCCGTGCGGTTGTGGAGGTAGCTCCCTGGCGAGTACGGCGCAAGGTTTTCCAGCCACTTTTCAAAATCCTGGTGCAGGCCGCTTTCGTCGTCGTTTATGAAAACGCTTGCAGAGATGTGCATCGCGTTAACCAGGACAATCCCTTCCTTTACGCCGCTTTCGTCAACTACCTTTCTGACCTGCGGTGTGATGTTTATGAAAGCGTGCCTGTCTTTGGTGTTAAACGTGAGATATTCCGTTCTGGATTTCATGGGGGTGGCGAAGGAGACGATGATGGTGGCGGTGGAGGAGGAGGGGGGTTGCCGGTCGTCGTGCCAGAGGAAGGCGAGGATGACGATGATGGCTGTGGCGTGCCGTCCTTGCCCTTTCTTCCCCACTTGCTAAAGAACAATATCACCAGAATTATGGCTATTATAATATAGTTGACAGGCGGGCTGATGATCTTTGTTATCACGCCGGCTCCAGGTATGACGTATATCACTTTGCCGATGTAGTTTTCCTTGTGGATCGGGTAATCCGTACCCGGTATGGATGCCGGGTTTGCGTCGCCCTTTGTCCGGATGACGCGGTCGCCGGCGGAATTCTCGGCGATCTCGGCCACGCGGTGGACAATTACGCGGTCCTCCCCGTCGGGCATGTTAAATACGATGATGTCTCCCACCTTGAGGGTATCCCACGAGCCGCCGTTCCTGACTACGAGGATATCATTTACCTGCAGGACAGGTACCATGCTCCTGCTGGAAACTACGTAAAACGGGTTGTTGGTGTCAAATGCCAGCCGGAGCCCGAGCCACACTATGGCCACGCCTGCGACGACAATTATAATGTCGCGCATTGCGACTGGCAGCTTGAAAGATTTCTGCTCCAACGGTTGCTTTCTGACGCGCACATTAGATAAACGTTTTCAAACAATGTTCTTGTATTTACACACACTTACCTAGCGCATTCTAGCGCATGTCAGAAGAATGTTTCATGATGGCCTTTCTCAGCGCCGGCATCCTTGACATCATGACTGAAAGTATGTCGGCGGTTTCGTCTCTGTCCGGCTGCCGCCCGTTTCTGCCTTCAAAAGAGGTCATAAAGCTGCCAATGACCATGCCTGCTAGCAGGCCGTACGCAAACTCTTCTGCGTTACCCTGACCCGGGACCATCTTGCTAGCAAGACCTGTCGCCACTTTTGGGTCCTTTGCAGCTGCCTTTAGCAGCGCTTCAATCTCCTTCCGGTCGGCAAGCGCGAGTCCCATGCTCCCAGTTGGAAGAGCACATGGGTATTTGACCCTAACTTTTTTAATGGCATTATTGTAGCACTCTCCGCACACAAAATGTCTTCAAGTAACAGTACTGATGGCGGCAGCAGCAGTGGCCCTTGCTCCGTGGTCCTGCTGGAGCTTGGCATCGCTGCCTTTGACGGCGCAGGCAACGCCGTGGCATCAAGGAAGTTCGACGGCGCGCTGCGCTCGTACCGCCTTTTAAAGAGCGGCGGCATGCCCGAAGAGATCAAGTCCTTTGTCGACCAATTGCGCTCATACGATACCATATCTGTAAACGACGCAAGCGTGGCAATAGTCTTGCGCCAGGCTGGCCTCAACACCCAGATGATGCAGGAGGCCCAGCAGCAAGACATCCAGGGGAACAAGCCCGACTATATCGTCAAGGCAGGGTTTGCGTCAAGCCCGCAAGACGCCATGCAGGCGCTGCGCGACTTTGCAATAGAGCTTTCATCTTCACGCGTAAAGGAGGCGTCGGAGAAGCTTGACCTGCACATAGTCCAGTCGATAAACGCGCTAGACGAGCTGGACAAGATCATCAACACCATCGGGACTAGGATGCGCGAGTGGTACGGCCTGCACTATCCAGAACTTGACAACCTTGTGCAGAGCCAAGTCGCGCACGCAGAGATAATCAGCAGGGCCGGCTCGCGCGACAAGATAACGAAGGAGATCCTGGAAAGTGCAGGCATGCAGGACAAGAAGGTGGAGATAATCCTCGACGGCGCAAGGCGCAGCAGGGGAGGCGATATGACGCCAGAGAACCTTGCGATAGTGAAAAAGCTGGCAGATCAGGTCATACTGCAGTCGGACCTGAGACGCATACTCTCAGACCACATCGAGGCTGCGATGGAGGTGGTGGCTCCAAACGTCAAGGAGCTGCTGACTGCCGCAGTGGGCGCAAGGCTCATCGCCAAGGCAGGAAGCCTCGCAAGGCTCGCAGTGCTCCCTGCAAGCACAATCCAAGTGCTCGGCGCAGAAAAGGCGCTTTTCCGCGCCCTGAAGACAGGCGCAAGGCCGCCCAAGCATGGCATACTGTTCCAGCACCCTCTCATACACTCGGCCCCCAAGTGGCAGCGGGGCAAAATAGCCCGCGCAGTAGCTTCCAAGGTCGCAATCGCTGCAAGGATAGACTATTACCGCCACGCAGGCAAGGACGCCCAGATAACTGAAAAACTCAATACTCGCCTTGAAGAGATCCGCGAAAAGTACAAAGAACCTGTGCCGGAGAAAGAGCGCGACAGGAAATACAGAGAGCACGAGCGCCGCGAGGAAAAAAGTGGTGGTGGCGGCAGAGACAGGCGCGGAGGGAGGAGAGGAGGAAGATTTGGTGGTGGTGGCCGCGACGGGAGGCGCTATGGCGGCCAAAAAGGCGAATCGGGAAAGGACCGAAAGCGCTTTGGAAAACGACGATATTAAGTGGATCTTTGCCGGCGGCGAAAAGCACGCGGCCACTGTGAACCTCGTCCCGGGCAACAGCGTCTATGGTGAAAAGCTGGTAAAGCAGGGCGGCGAGGAGTACCGCCTGTGGGATCCTTTCCGTAGCAAGCTTGCCGGTGCGCTCAAAAAAGGCCTCCGGAATTTGCCGATAAAAAACGGCACCAAGGTGCTTTATCTGGGCGCATCCACGGGCACCACTGTGAGTCACGTCTCTGACATCGTCGGCAATTCAGGCATAGTGTTTGCAGTTGAGCCGGCTACGCGCGTCGCGCGTGAGCTGATAGAGAACGTGGCATCAAAACGCAGGAACGTCGTGCCGGTGCTGGAAGACGCGCGCAGGCCAAACTCGTACTTTTCAGTGTTTGGCAAGGTCGACGTGGTCTACTGCGACATCGCACAGCCGGACCAGACAGACATTGCAATTGCAAACTGCAATGCGTACCTAAAGCAGGGTGGAGTGATGCTCCTGGTGGTAAAGGCGCGCAGCATTGACGTCCTGATGGAGCCAAAGGCAGTCGTCATGCAGGAAGCAAAAAGGCTCGAAAAAGCCGGATTTGTAATAGACCAGGTGATAAACCTGGAGCCCTTTGACAAGGACCACGGTATGATCTACTGCTTTTTCAAGGCCTGAAAAAAAGGGTCCTCTGCTCCATTCCTTCAAGCATCACACGCAGCGGCTTCCACGACTTTCTTGCAAACGTCGGCGGCGTCCTTTTCGCTTCCACCCAGTTGCGGATGAAAAGCATCGTCTTTTCGTCAGAGGGGTAGCCAGAGCCAATGTCGCGGTAGCGCCTGCGTAACTTTTGTATTTCAGAGTCACGCTTCACCTTGGCAAGTATCGATGCTGCAGATACGACGACGTTTATCCTGTCCGCGTGGTGCATCGAGTGTATGGCCGGCACGCTTTTCAGGTGCCCTGCAATGTGCTCGCTGTAGCGCTGGGGGTTCGTGTCGCAGCAGTCGACATACACTTCGTCTACCACCATCTTGCCGATGACGTGGGCCATCGCCCTTGCCTCCAGCCGGTTCAGGCCGCGCTGCAGGACGTGGCTGTCAACCTCGGTCGGCTTTATCGCGTGTATGTGGTGGTGGTCGGCGATGCTGACTATCTCGTCGTACAATCTTTCGCGGGCCTGCCGCGTCAGCTGCTTCGAGTCCTTGACTCCCATCTCTTTTAGTTTCGCGACTTTGGACTCGCGGACAGAGATGCCGGCGACGACAAGCGGCCCTATTATCGAGCCGCGCCCTGCCTCGTCTACACCGCCAATCAGCATGAGAAGTTGCTGTCCATATGTGATCTGGGAGTAGCTATTATCCCTTTTGCACCAGAGATTTCAATCTTGGAGGGGGAGAGGGAGATATTTGCGTGTGTGTTGTACACACAAATTTCTTTATTCGGTAGCCATTCGCACCAATTCGGGTATCTGCTTGCCTTTACCTGCAGAGAGAGCAGATATCCCACCATTCAAACTTTCAGCCACTATGCCCTTCTGCGCAAGCACTTCAGCCGCCCTGAGAGAGGTATTTCCCATCATGCAGACGAGCAGTGGCTTTGCGTTGGCGCCTCCAAGCGCACTTTCCATCTCCTTGGGCATCTGCCGGGTTGCCAATAGTTGTTCCACCTCCCGGGCCTTTGGCACATAGATCTTGCTTTCATCGACGCCCAATGATTTTGCGATGAGCTCTATCCCTTCTCTGCGCGGGGTATACATTGTGTGAATCCAGACTACCCGGTCATAGTTTCCGATATTCGAGACAGCTTCCTGCAAGGGGACTTGCAGGCTCCTTTGCTGTTTCGCTTCTTTATCCATCGCTTCAAGGCTTTTTCTATACTTTGAGATCCCGTCTGCAATCATCACGATAAAGGTATTGTTGTTTTCACTGTCATTGCCCATGCCAAAGTTTGCCATCTGTACCACGGCATAAAGCGCAAGGGCGCTGCTTTCACCCATGTCATACCCTTTTTTGTCCACGAAGAACTTTAGCAGCCGTTTTGCCTGCTTGAAATCCACTTCATGCTGTCCCGCGTACCTGTCAGGTTCGTAAAACTTTAGGCCGGATGCCTTGCCCTTTGTCCGTATTCCTGCGACGTCCTGATCGGCGAGTGGAAAGACCACGTGCACAGACTTTTTGCCGTATTTCTCCATCATGTATCTGCTCAGGCCGCCCGAGGTGCCGCCTGTGCCAAACGCGCAGATGATCCTAGACTTGGACAGTGCATTTCCTTGTTCACGCATTTGCTGGTCCAGCTCGGGACCTGTCACGGTCCGGTGCGCCTCAATGTTCAGCTCGTTGTCATACTGCTCGGGACAAAAGCCGCCATAGATCCTGGCAAGCAGTTTTGCCAAGTTTATTATGTCCTGGTCTGCCAAGATTGCCTCTACCTCGGAGCGTGACTTGTCAAAAACTGCAGGGTCAAATCCCAATTCAGTGAGCTGTGCACGGACGTTTGAGGCCGTCGCCTTGGCGGCCATGAGGCTCGCGTTCCCCTTCATCCCCGGGGCAGGGCAGATATCCATGTCGAGGTTGATGATACGCGTTTTTTCGTTTTTCAGCTCGTCAAACACTCCTTCTTGGAGCTTTCGGGAGACAAGGGCGATGACATCTATGCCCAGCTTGGAAATTTGCCCAAGGGCAATCCCAAAGTTACCCGAAGTAGCTTCAAATACGGTCTGCCCACGCCTCAGCTTCCCTGTAGCGATAGCGTCGCGGATTATCTGGACTGCAGGCCTCACCTTTATTGAGCCTGCCAGCAAGTCTGAGTCGAACTTGCCAAAGACCTTCAGTGTTTTATTATCAGCGAGATCCGTACCGAACACGCTTTTTGCGCATTCCTTCAGATCCTTGGTGATGTCGATCAGCGGGGTCGCGTTGATAATTGCTGATTTTCCATCGCCAAGTTTCTCTAGATGAGGAACCTTGCTGTGGATCTCCTGTTCAAAATGTGAAAGCAAAGTGCCATCAGCGTTGTTGTTGTTTAATTTGTCCTGTTCTTGCAACTTGCTTATTTCACTCCCTTCCTCTTTCTGAGTAATGTAATTAAAAGCAACCGGGTATAAATTGTATGACAGGCGGCACTCGCAGCCTTCTATGTGTTATGCTACGGCTACATTTTGTTAAGATATTTTTTTGTGTGAGAGAGAGAGACAATTACAAAGCATCCAGCGAACAGTTGGCGACAGTGCCGGCGCCGCTGGACAATAATAAATATACCTCACAAAACTGCCCTCTCTTGCGCTATACACACATGGACGGCTTTGTCGAGATAGTTGAGGGCAGGACGAGGCTACTTGTGCCAGAGCTGTCTCTGACCGAAAGGGTGCCGCCCAAGGTTCCCGCCTTTTTCAATCCCGCTGCAAAGCAGAGCCGCGACCTCTCAATTCTCGTGTACCGCGCCTTTGCGCCCCGGCTGAAGGAAAAGACACTTGCAGACGGCTTTACCGGGATTGGGGCCCGCGCCTTGCGCGTGGCGGTAGAGGTGCCCGAGATAGAGCAGGTGTTTGCCAACGACGCCAATCCCACCGCAATTGAAGCCACCAGAAAATCAGCAGGACTTAACAACGTGTCTGAAAAATGCCGCTTTTCCATAAACGAGGTATGCAAGTTCCTGATGGGTGGCAACGACAAAGAAGAGCGCTTTGGAATAGTCGACCTCGACCCATTTGGAACGCCTGCGCGCCACATCGACTGCGTGCTTCGCGCTACACTGGACGAAGGCCTTGTCTCGATAACTGCCACAGATACAGCAGTACTATGTGGCGTCTATCCAGAGGTGTGCCTGCGCCGCTACTACGGCCGGCCGCTGAATAACAGCTATGGCAACGAGACTGCGCTGCGCCTGCTCACGTCACTGATAGCTCTCACCGCTTCAAGGCTGGAACTTGCGATAAGGCCTGTGTTCACGCACGCCACGATGCACTATTTGCGCGTGTACGCGCAGGTATCCGTAAGCTCTGGCGGGGCAAACGACGTCTACGCAAACATCGGCCACGTGATGCATTGCTTTAACTGCGGCCACCGGCTTGCGACTGCTGAATATGATGGTGACGCAAAATGCGAGCTGTGTCAGAAAAGGCTCCGGGTCGGGGGCCAGCTGTGGACAGGGGCGCTGCACGATAAAGAGTTCGTGGCGAAAATGGCAGAAGAAGGAAGGGGTGATGGCGCCAGCGACGTTGAGAAAAACAAAAAGATCCTTGACGCGGCCCTTGACGAGCTGGACGACGTGCCGTATTACTTCAAGGGAGACGAGATCTCATCGAAACTAAAGACAAACCCGCACTCTATCTCCACGATAGTTGAAAAGCTGCGGGCCGCCGGCTATAAAGCGTCAAAAACGCCACTCAACTCCGGCGCTTTTAAAACTAATGCAAGGCTCGACCAGATAATCAGCCTGTTTAGGTAGCAGTAGCAGCAGTACTGTTGGTGGGAAACGCCTTTATCGCGCGGTCTATCAGGCTATTCATGTCTGCCCGGGTGGAGTTAAGCGCTGGATGGCTTGTGGCGCCTCCCTTGTTGTCACCGCTGTCGACTATTTTCTTCATCTCGTCAAGGTAGCTGCCGAACTTGTCCAAGGCCTGCGAGTAGAGGCCGTAGCTTTCCTGCCACGGCTGCGGAACGCCAGGGGTATCGACGCGCTTTTTCAGCGTGTCAAGGTCAGACCTTGCCGTGCTAATGGCAGAATCCACGTCGCTGGCAGAGACCTCGCCCTTGGTCCACCGGTCAAACGAGTCATCTACCGCAGTGATGGCAAAATTGTGCTGCGTGTAGACAAATGAGAGGTTGTCCGCAGGCAGGTTTGCTGCATCCGCCGCGGCGCCTTCTTTGTCGGTAATGTTGACGCCGGTGGACGTACCCTGCTGCGGCAAGAGCCAGATGAGCATGCTGGCGGCGACTATGCCGGCCGCGATTGCGGCCGTTATCACGATGCCCTTTTTGCTTGCCAAGGTAGTGTAGCTAGCTACACCGTGCAAGGGCTCCAAATAAAAGCATATCAAAAAATAATATACAGAAGACTGCGAATAGAGACACGTACATAAACATATGAGCGCACAGCAGCCCAACCTTGGCAGACTCGTCTACCGGCACGACATTACTCCGGACCTTGCGATAATCCGCATCCAGCCGTCTGATGGAAGCCCCGTGCCGGACTTCAAGGCCGGCCAGTTCATCACCCTTGGGCTAAAGCTAGAGGGCGAAGGCGACAACAAGATAACAAACCGCGCCTATTCCCTTGCCTCGCCCCCTGAGGAAAAGCGGTACTTTGAGCTGTACATCAAGTGGACACAAGAGCCGGTGCCCGGCAGGTTCACGACTGCCCTTTTCAACATGAAAGAGGGCGACGAGCTTTACTGGCGCAAGCCCGCCGGTGCCTTTACAATCGAGGACAAAAAGATGGACGGCACGCCCGATGAAAGGACGCTTACGCTGGTCGCGTCAGGAACCGGCCTTGCGCCGTTTGTCGGCTATATCCTGCACCTAAAGGCGGCAGGTTCCAAGCGCAGGATAGCGCTATTGCATGGTGTACGGCACGCAAAGGAGCTTGGCTACCGCGATTTGTTTGTAAAGCTCGCAAAGGAGGGAGGGAACAATAATAAAAATAATAATTTCATCTACCTGCCAACTGTGAGCAGGCCAAACGCGCCCGGCTCGGAAGGCTGGACCGGCCATACGGGCAGGGTGGAGACGCTTTTGGAGCAGCAAAAGAACGATGATGATGATGACGGCGGCAGTAGCAGTAGTAACAATAATAGCGGCGGTATGTCCGCCCTAGAGAGGGCGCTTGGGAACAAGGTCACGCCGGAAAACTCGTTTTTCCACATCTGCGGATACTCTGGTACTATTGATAGCGTGATTTCAATGCTGCAGCCGCTAGGGTTTGTCAGCAACAGGAACAAGCGCAAGGACGGCTCGTTTGACATCAAGGTAGAGACGTACGGCTAGCAGCAGTAGACTTACTTACTTGGACACGCGCGCAATGCTCATTACACTGTTTGTAGTACAAAATCCAGTTGTACGCCGCCCGGACCACCCAGTACCAGGGGTCTCTCATGATAGACATATGCGACCTTGAGCTGATAGGCAACAAGTTGGAGCAAGACGGCCTTTCTATAGACCTGACGGAATCATACTTCAAGCAGGAGATAATAGCGCCGCAGCAGGCCGGCGAGCTTTTGAAGAAATGCGCAATAGCAAACCTGGTCGGCGACAAGATAGTGGGTCAGGCGCTTTCCATGAAGATGGCAAAGGAAGCAAGCGTCAAGCGAATATCCGGTGTCCCGTTTCTGATGATTTTCAAGTTCCAGCAAAAGTGATGTGAGAGCCGGATGGTGGCGGGCGAGGAAGAGAAAGAGGGAGAAGGAGAAGAACCCGAAGGAGAAGAGCAGCAGCAAAGTGACAAGGAGGAAGGAGAAGGAGAAGGCAAGGAAGCAAAGGTCGTGGCACGGGCCGACAGGCGCTACCAGCGCCACGAGCGGGAGAACAGGTTTCTGGACAGAAAGTCGGAAGACTACCAAGTGGTGGAGGAGGTGTTTGACATGCCCACCATGATGGTCATCACGAAAATGATAAACGACGGCGTACTAAAATCAGTGCAGAGCCACTTTGCCTCTGGCAAGGAGGCCAAGGTGTTTATCGCGGAGGCGCCCGACGGCTCGCCCCTTGCTGTGAAGATATACCTGACTGTGAGCGCCGAGTTCAAGAAGAGGATGCAGTACATGGCTGGCGACCCGCGCTTTTCAGAACTCAAGGGTGGCACTCGCAACCTCATCACGGCATGGGCCAGAAAAGAGTTCAAGAACCTACAGCAGGCGCACAAGGCAGGAGTAAGGGCGCCGGCGCCGGTCGCAGTCGACAGGAACGTCCTCGTCATGGAGTTCATCGGCGACAGCGAGGGAAACGTGGCTGTCCCCCTTGCCAACCTCGAAAGCGTCACGGCGGCTGACTATGAAGAAGTGGTGGAGCAGCTGAAAATCCTGTACCAAAAGGCCGGCCTTGTGCACGCCGACCTGTCTGAATACAACATATTCAAGAACCCGGATGGAGAGATAACCCTGCTCGACTTTGGCTCTGCAGTAGACACCAAGCACCCTAATTCAAAACAGTTTTTAGTCCGCGACTTGCAGAACATAAATAGGTTCTTCATCAAGCGGGGAATAGACGTCATTGACACCACGCACCTCATGGACAAGATAATGAAAACAACGGGATAAAACAAAAGACATGAGCTTCCAGCACAATATCAAGCTTCCAAAGGAAAGGATCGCCGTCCTGATAGGCAAAGGCGGCAGGATAAAGCAAAGCATAGAGAAGAGGTGCGGGGTCGCAATCGAAGTCGACAGCGAGTCCGGCGACGCCGTTGTTTCCACGCCGCAGAACAAGCCGCCGGTAGAGTCGATGGAGATGTTCAAGGCAATCGAGATAATCTCTGCCATAGCGAGGGGCTTTTCTCCCCAGCGCGCCATGCGCCTTTTGGAAGGAGAAGAGATATTCCAGCAAATAGACCTGCGGGATTACACTGGCAGGTCGCCAAGCGCCCTTGCGCGTATCAAGGGCAGGATAATCGGCGAGGGTGGCAAGTCAAGGCGTACTATCGAGGAGCTGAGCGGCGCATCCATATCCGTTTACGGTCATACCGTGAGCATGATAGGCAAGTACCGCGAGATCCGGCTTGCGACCGATGCGATAGATATGCTGTGTAGAGGGAGCATGCACAAGGGCGTGTATAACATGCTGCAGGAGGCAAGGAGGCACGACAAGATGGACAGGATGCGCCTGTGGGAAGACAAGCATGATACTATTGGGAAGGAAGAGAGAAGCACCGACGACTACTATTATGATGATGACGGTGGTGGTAATGATGGTGATGACAATAACGATGATGATTCTGGTGATGGAAATAATGACGGAAATAATGACGGCGCACAAATAGCACCAGAAGAACGGGAGAAAAGCGAAGATGAAGAGTAGTCCTCTTAGACTTGTTTCTTCTCCATCCTTATCGTAAGCACGCCGTTTCTGTATTTGTAATCGGATATGCCCATTTCTTCAGAGGCAGTGGCAGCAGACGCGGGTATATCAAGCAGCTGCACGTCTCTTGAAAAATTCTGGCCGCCCTTCACCTTCAGGATGCCTGCCGATAGCCGGACGTTTATCTGGTCCTCCGGACCGGGCACTTCTGCCACGAACACCATCGTCCCGTCGTTGTTCTTTATCAGGTCGTAGACCCAGTCCTTCTTTTGCTGTTCCATGTCGCGTGGCATTATGACCTTTTGCTCAGCCGGGCTGGACATCTTGCGTATTTCGCGCACCCAGTAGACGACAAGCCCTGCCACTGCCGTGATAAGGATAAAACTGGCGCCGTTCTGGCCGTTCCTTGCCGCCATGACGTACATGGCCCCGATAAACGTCATTGCCAGCAAGGGTACTATAAAGCCAACAGAGCGCCCTGTAGAATACTTTTTTGTGTACTTGGCTAACTCCGCTCAGCCTCCCGGCGTTGCACAAAAATAGTACCCATGCGGAGATTATAAAACCTTAAGCCTTGCCGTTCTATAGGTTATTGGGTTGGTGGACTGTGTCCTCTGTTCTCCATCCCAGAGAGGGAGCGCCCTGTAAATTCTCACTACCCCTATGGCGCAGGGAAGCCCACAGCCTTTAGGCATATGGGAGGAATTACTTTTGCTCTCTACGCCATCTTGTTGCCGCTGCTGCCGGCAGCAGTGCGCTCGCCCCAGCGCCTGTAAAGCCCATGGTCGATGCCAAACTGGTCAAGCACTTTGCCCACAACGTGATCTATCAGGTCGTCCATAGTCTGCGGCATGTGGTAAAAGCCCGGCATCGCCGGCATGATGACGATGTTTTGTATGCCGGCGAGCTTGCTCATGTTTTCAAGGTGGATTTTTGACAGCGGTGCCTCCCTTGGCACTACGACGACCTTTCTGCCTTCCTTAATGCAGACGCTCGCTGCTCTGGACACGAGCGTGTCGTCAAGCCCGTTTGCGACGCTCGCAAGCGTGCGCATGCTGCAAGGGATGATTGCCATGCCGTCCGTCCGAAAAGAGCCGGAGGAGACTGGCGCGGCCATGTTGGTGTCCTCGTACACCTTGGTCGCAAGCGAGCGTACATGGTCGCCCGTCTTGTCGGTCTCTATCCTGATGGTCTTTTCGCCCCACTCGCTCAGGATGAGGTGCGTCTCTACCTTTAGCTTTTTGAGCGCCTCAAGGGCGCGTATCCCGTATATCACGCCGGATGCGCCCGTTATGGCAATTACCAGCCGCACGGCTGCAAGCTTGCGACCTTGTTATATAACGGTGCCGCCAGCGGCAATAGTAATGTTTATTGACGATCGTGCATTTTCTGCCGTACGTACATAGACACACATGCTGACCGTCTTTGGCACGATGGCGCTGGACACCACGCGCACGCCGTTTCGCGTGGAGGAGAGGATACTCGGCGGAGCTGCTACCTTTGCTTCGCTTGCGGCAGGCATGTTTGCCAAGACGGGAATGGTAGCCGCCGTCGGAGACGACATGCCCTTTTCCAACATCGAGGCAGTCAGGTCAAAGGGCGTCGACACAAGTGGCATCGTGACCGTCAGTGGCGGCAAGTGCTTCCACTACGACTCTGAGTTTGACTATAATTTGTCAAACAGGACAACCCTAAAGACAGAGCTGAACGTCATTGCCGATTTTGACCCTGTCATCCCGGAAGAGTATGCAACGTCCGAGTACGTCTACCTTGCAAACAACGACCCGCGGCAGAACATGAAGATACTACGACATTTCGAGAAACCAAAGCTCGTAGTATGCGACACAATAGAGTACTGGATCCAGACGGCAAGGGACGACGTTATCAAGATGTTCGGAAAAACGGACGGCGTTGTGATAAACGACAGCGAGGCACGCCTCCTCTGCAACGAGGTCAACATCGCAAAATGCGCAAGGCAGATAATGTCTCTTGGACCGTCGTTTGCAATAATAAAAAAGGGCGAGCACGGCGCCGTGCTCTTTACGAAGGAGGGCGGAGTGTTCCCGGCCACCGCGTTTTTCCTAGACGAGATTTCCGATCCGACGGGCGCCGGCGACTCATTTGCAGGCGGGTTTTTGGGCCACATTGCAAGGAAGGGCAGCGTGGATTTTGGTACAATGAAGGAGGCGGTGATATACGGCAACGTGATGGGCTCTTTTGCCGTGGAGGACTTTGGCGTCAGGCGCCTGCTTGCAATAACAAGGGACGACGTGGAGAAACGATACGTAAAGTACCGCAACCTAGTGCAGTTCTAATAATACAGGAGAAGAGAGAGAGTATCAACGGTACACAAGAGTTGCCTTGCAAAAATAAATAATATACTCCCACATATACACACACACGTTAAGTAAGTGCACATATCATCGTCATCATCAGCATCAGTCAGCCTCTCTAACGTTGAGCAGGCCATCATAGAGGAGCTAAAGATAAGCCCTGAAGAGGCACGTGCATACGTTGCCATCGTAAAGGGCGGCAAGATGGATGCCACCAGGATATCAAAGGCGGCAAGCCTTGGCGATGAAAAGCAGGCGCAGGCAGTAGCAAAATCCCTGGTCAGCCGCGGGATGGTGATAGAGATAACCGCCACGGAATTTGAGTCGCTCCATCCCCGCTTTGCAGTCACCAACCGTTACAGGCGCCGCTGCGCCGAGGACAGCATCCAGTTCAAAAAGAACCTGCGAGTTGACAACATCGGGATTGTGCTTGAAAAGCCGTTTGAGGATGCAAGAACTAAATAGAGGCGTCCGCCGGCTCTCTACCTGTAGCAACAGAGATGGCGACTTCTGACCCGACGGGCGGCGACAAGGTAGTCTACTTTGGAGTAATAAACATCAACGAGAACGGGAGGACGCTCGGGTCCGTGGACATCTGGCGCAGCCTGCTTACAAAAGAGATGTTTTGCGAGGAAAAGCGCCTCGGAATACTCGACATCGTCGACTATATCGGCATGCCCAAGAAGAAGGAGGAGGAAGAGTGGGCCGTCGCAGTCAGCAGGAAGCGAAAAGGCCACTTGCGATGGCGCCTTGTCAAGCTGGTAAAAGACGGGCGTTTTAAATTCGAGGACGCCGACGACAAGCCGGTGGAAATTGATGTCAAGGACTTTGCCATTGCCGACCAAGAGTGGTGGAGCTTTTTAGTCAAGGACAACGTAAACCGCAACGTTGAGGTAGAGGGCAAGTAGGAGTGGAAGCAGAAGAAAATGGAGCGCGCCGGTGAAGTCCCAGTGACCGTGTTTGTCAAGAACGCTGACGGCAGCGAAATCGCCGCAAAACTTTCAGGCTATTTTGTAGTAAAGGGAAAAGAGTTTCGGTTTACGGCCATTGCTTTTGGAAGGATTGGAGGGCACAACGCGAGCGTGAAAATCGCCAAGACGACGCTTGACAAGGTTGCCAAGATGGGCATCGACCCCGACGCGCTGGTGGACACCATCCAGCGCAAGATAGTAGAGGGCGACGTAACTCTCCCTGAAGGGATCAAGCCGCCAACATAGCCGTCAGAGCAGGGAGCCCTCTAGCGCGTTGCCGCAGGCGCATTTTGTCGCTGTGCGCTCCACCGGCACTGCGGGTATCAGCTCTGCGATCAGCTTTTTCGTCTTTTCCACGTTCTTGTGCAGCGTTTCTATGATCTCTTTTGACGTGACAGGTATTTCCGACCATACGTCATAATCGGTGACGGTCGCCACGGACAAATAACAGATTTCAGCCTCGCGCGCAAGCGTGACTTCTGGCACGAGCGTCATGCCGATGATGTCTGCCTTCATGACGTCGCGGAAAAACTTGGACTCTGCCCGCGTCGAAAATCGCGGGCCTTCTATGCAGACGTACGTAGCCTTTGGCTGGAACGGAAAGCCCAGTCCCTTGATGACTGTTGCCGCAACGTCGCGCAGCTCCGGGCAGAACGGGTCTGCCATCGAGACGTGTGCCACCTGCCCGCCGTCGTAAAACGTGTATTCTCTTTTCTTTGTAAAATCGATGAACTGGTCGGGAAGAGCGATGTGGCCGGGCTTGTAGTCAAAGCCGAGGCTCCCGACAGCCGAAGGCGCGATTATGCGCTTGACGCCGAGCTGCTTTAGCGCCCAAATGTTGGCGCGGAAATTGATCCTGTGTGGAGGAATCCTGTGGCCCTTGCCATGCCTCGGCAGAAACGCCACTCTTTTGCCCGCATACTCGCTTACCGTGATAAGGTCGGAAGGCTCGCCGTATGGCGTGTGCACCTTGACTTCTTTTTTGTCGCTAAAAAGGCCGGAATCGTAAACGCCCGTGCCCCCGATGATACCAATGTCCGCCTTTTCAACTACTGCCATGTCTCAGTCGTACACCACCAGGGACTCGACCTTGTATCCCATCTCGCGCAGCCTTTCGGCGCCCTTTAGGCCTGCCAGCTCGATCACAAAGGCAAAGCCTGCGACCTTGCCTCCTAGCTCTTCTACCAGCTGCGCCGCTGCAACGGCAGTCCCGCCGGTGGCAATAAGGTCGTCGACTATCAACACCTTTTGCCCTTTTTTCACCGCGTCTGCCTGCAGTTCCATCGTAGCGCTCCCGTACTCAATGTCATAAGATTTTTTTATGGTGGCGCCGGGGAGCTTGCCGGCCTTTCTTATCATTATCACGCCCTTGCCGGCCTTCATGCCTAGCGCCGTCGCGACCACAAAGCCCCTTGATTCGATTCCTGCGATCATGTCATACTTTGTCTTTGAAAACTTGCGGGAAAACTCGCTTGCAATGAACTTGAGGGCGTCAGGGTTTCGGAAAACAGGATTGATGTCGCGAAAAAGTATGCCGGGTTTTGGAAAGTCCGGGTGCTTGCCGATTATCCTGCTAAGGTTTAGCTTTGCCTTGGCCACAGAAGCTACACACGCAGAATGGCAGTAAAAAAGATTGCGAAGCAAAGACGCTGTTAACATTATGGTAGGCAGAGAGAGTGAGTGCAAGCAAAGGATATGACCTTGCAAGGTCAATCAAAAGATGTACAGAGTTTTTTTCTAATCTGAAAAAATCAGAATTTCTTATCAAGTGCTAGAGCGGCGGGCTCTCGTTGAGCATCAGCGCCAAGAGCGCCGCCCTCAGCTCTTTTCCGTAAGCGGCCTGCTTGAAGTAGACCGCGTTCTTTGTATTGTCTATAGAGTGCGATATTTCATCAAGCCTCGGCAAAGGATGCATCACCGCCACGTCCTGCTTTGCATTTGCCAAGGTGGAACTGTCAATGGTGTACGAGCCCTTGACCTTCTCGTACTCTTGCACGTCGGGAAAGCGCTCGCGCTGTATCCTAGTCACGTACAGCACATCGGCATACGCAAGCACGTCCTCAAGCTCGCTATGCTCCTTTATCTTTAGCTTGCCCTGCACGTCGTATATCGACTCTTTTCTCACTGCAAGCGACGGCGGCGACACTAGGTGCACGTCTACGCGATAGTTGGCAAGGCCGTACAGCAGAGAATACACTGTTCTCCCATATTTCAGGTCGCCCACTATTGCTATTGAAAGCCCATCAATCCTGCCCTTTTCCTTTACGATGGTGTAGAGGTCCAAAAGCGCCTGCGTCGGGTGCTCCTCGCTCCCGCTTCCCGCGTTTATTATAGGGTTTGTCGACAGCTCTGCGGCAAACCTGCTAGACCCGTCCATCGGGTGCCTCAGCACAATGACGTCAGAGTAGAGGTCAATTATCCGGATGGTGTCGGCGAGGCTCTCGCCCTTTTCCACCGACGACGACTTTAGCTCCGAAATGCCGATAAAGCTGCCACCAAGCGACGCCATCGCCGCCTCAAAGCTCATCCTCGTCCTCGTGCTAGGCTCGTAGAATATGTAGCCAAGCGTCCTGCCCTTGCCAAGCTCGCCGCGCTCGCGGGGTGTCATCGTCCTAATCCTGTCTGTTGCCGAAAAGACGTATTCCAGGTCGGCCTTGGAAAAGTCCTTTATCGAGACAATGTCGCGGTCGTAAAAGTGGTTGGTGGGCATTTCTTCACCCTTTTGGAAAAGAACGGCTCGTAATAACCCTTTAGCCAGGCTGCTGCAATGGCGTTGCCATTGTACGCACCTATCGTACATCCACCCCGAACAGACAATGCAGCGCCAAGATATCATGCATTTTCATAATATTCCAAACTATAACACTAG
>DASZTR010000131.1:0-16434 GCA_035547955.1 Nitrososphaera sp.
AATACCGCTAGTATTCCCGCTGTTCCTCCATCAGAAGAAGACAACAACGACAATAATAATAGTAATAACGGCAGCAGCGACAACACCCTGATCGCTCCATCGGAGAATAGTAATGACAACAGCACGACGTCAGTTCCTGCAGATAATAACAATAACAACGATAACAATGCATTAAATGACCAATCTCAAGACAACAACACGCAGTCAGCTCCCGAAGGCAACAATAACAATAGTATGCTGACAACTCCTCCGGAAAATAACAACACCGGAACTGCCCCTTCAGGGAACAACAATAGCAACAATAGCTTGACTGCTCCCTCTGAAAACAACACCGAAACTATTCCTCAAAAAAACAACAACAATAATAATAATGGCACAACGATGACCGCTCCCGAAGAGAACAACAACAACAGCAACACCAACATGAATAACAATGCTGGCAACAATACTAACACCAGCTTATCCAACAATACCAATACCAACAACAATGCCCTTAACAACACAAATACCAACACTAACAACAACACCATCAACAACACCAACATCAACAACGTGCAGGTGACGCAACAGGTAGTTGGAACAGTCAAAGTCGCCAACAACCAAAACGTGCAGAATTTCTCGGAGAATAATTTGAAGATCAAACACGAAAAGGCGCAGGAAGTAGCTAAAAGTCACTTCAAGAACGTAAACGTGAACGTAGTTGACACGCGCCTTAGCATAGTAAACAACTACCTCGTCTATACGGTCATCGTAGTCAACGTGCAGCACAGCACTATCAACATAGTGTATATTGATGCAGGCAATGGGCACGTAATCTTTGTGTCGCCTCCGATACCTGCCGATCGCGATGAGATATCTGGTAGAGGAGACGAATGCGACTGCAATTGCGACAGCCAATGGCACTGGCACTGACTGACGCAAGACCACCAATCCCTGATTGTGTCAACGTGACGAAAGAAAGACCGTGGACCCTTTCCAATGGGATAGGGCTCTCTATCTCTCCCTCCCTTTCTTTTGCTACCATTATGTCTTGCAGCGGGGTATATGTAGCGTCAGAGAGCAGTGGCAGTAGAGACGCTTTTATTGTCATCAAGAAAAGGCATCTTTTTTTCAGTATCATCAGCATTGTTACTTTGGCTCTGGTGAAAATTCGGATCAAAAGCGATTGCTGTTGAAAGAGGGTCACGGAGTGTTGAATTAGGGTGATGGAATTATGCGCACTGTATTAATTGACTAGTGGCCTTTGGCATAATATGTATTAGTTCATGTAGTTCCTGCTCATCCATCGGTGCTCCCCCCCCCTCCACGCATGCCAGGGGTAGCATGGATTATTTTCATTGCAACGCATCACCTGCAAACATGTGTGACTACGATAGGTCACGGCTTTGCCTCAAATACGAGATTGAAATGAGTCTGCGCAGCCCTGCGGAACTTTGAGAATCCTGCTTTGATCACTATATCCCGAATCCTAGCCTCGCCCGCCTGGGCGCCCAGTGCAGGTCCATTCTCGTTTAACGAAGACGGAACGCAAACCATTGTCGAAACAGAATAAGATAGCCTACCCAGCGGGTTCAGGTTATCCTCCACCTTGTCGTTGGCAAACGGCTCTACTATCATCCAAGAACCATTTTTCTTTTTCAGAGTTTGCAGAACATGCTTGGCAGCTCCAGCGGGGTCGCCCATATCGTGGAAGCAATCAAAGAATGTGACCAAGTCATAATCATCGCCAGAATAGTCTTTCGAGCCTGCAACTTCAAATGCAATATTTTTCAAGCCCTCCTTTTCTGCTTCTTTTCTAGCCCATTCAATTGATGGCTTGTGAAAGTCAAAGCCTATGACTTTCGAGTTTGGGTACGCTTTGGCCATCAATATGGTGGAGGAACCGTGACCGCATCCTACGTCAGCAATTTTTGCGCCGCCACCTCCATTTTTGAGCTTTGCTTCAACGCCCTCTAGCGCTGGAATCCAGCTTGAAATAAGATTGGCAATATAGTTTGGTTTGAAGAACCTCTCTGTTGCTTGAAACAGGTAGTGATGATGGTCTCCCCATCCAAGTCCTTTGCCGGTTTTGAATGCCTCGATAATCTTTTCCTCATCTTGGAATATTCCTGTTATCATCTGATAGGCTCCCGCAATGTACGCCGGACTATTCTCGTCTATCAAGGCTATTGCATGTTCTTGCGGTAGCTCATATGTCCCGGAGTTGGCGTTGTATGTAACAATTCCGCCGGCAGCTTGAGCGGCAAGCCACTCTCTAATTATTCTTGGATGAGTACTCGTCCTCCTTGCCAACTCTTCTGGCGTCAATGGTCCTGCTCCGGCCATGGCCTTGAATAGGCCCAGCCTATCCCCTGCAAAGGTGAGCAAAACGCCCAGAGCCGCTCCCCATTCAGTTGCAGATTTTTCGACGAACTTGTTCAGCTTGGTCTTGTCAAATGCCGCTTCAGCCATTTTTGCATTCAAACCTCCCGAAATTCATACAACAAAAATGAATTTTTTTGTATTTAAGCAATTTTCCAGATCGTATCCTGATTCTCCACTTCTTGTTCCTGAACCTGTCAGGACATTTCCAAAAAGTCAAGGCTGCTAACTGTCGGGTCATGCTGCAATTTTTCTACCAAGCTTTTGATAGACAAAATGAAAAACCTTAATTGTATTGTGTCGTCTACCCTTATTAGTGGCTACTTTGGCGTACGCTACGTAAGTTGTCGTAGTCGTATCTTGGCGAAGGTAGCATTTGCTCTGGCCCCTTTCAATATTTGAAACCGCTTTTGTATCTACTACATTCGCCCTGAAAAAGTAAGTCGTCATAAGGAAAAATGGAAAATGGGAAAGGTCAGAATCGTAAAGGAAAAGAAAGTAACAGATTACACATTTGTAGAGGATACAAGCCTGAATCTAGATAATCTGCGAAATAATGAAGAAGACGTTTTGGATGAGAAAAACAACAAAGGCAAAACAGAACGCGACTTTAGGCTGAGAGAGGACACAAAAATTAACAAAATAAAACACAACTCCAAGATCACTGGTGGACATAACGTGCAAGGTCATTCTCCTGTTTACGAGTGATCAGTTTGTTTGTTTGCTTGCTTGCTCGCATTCTGTATTACAATGCCAGTTAACTTGACATAATCGTAGAAAGCAAAAAATCAAAAGAATGTGTCTAACTAGGCCACACGCGCCTGCCTCTCATTCGCTCTCTTTCTATGCGCGTGTGTATAAGGAAGACATCGCGGCACTATGCACGCGCGATCTTTTTTTTGTATATTTTGCCTGTTACATGACCTCGATTGAATCCTCGCCAAAGCCCATCGAGACGAGCATGTTCTTGACCGTATCCCTGTGGTCTCCCTGCAGTATTATCTGGCCGTCCTTGAATGTGCCGCCCGTCCCGATCTTTGTCTTTAACTTTTTCGTAATCTCCGGGGCATCCTTGCGGTCATGCAGCCCAGAAATTACCGTCGAAGGCTTGTTCCACTTGCGTATGTCCTTTGATATTATTATCCGTGCGCGCTCCTTGTCAAGCTCTTTTACGAGCTCGTCCATAGAAAAATCGTCCGACACTCTGAGGATAACTATGTACCCTTGCACTCAAAAACCTTTTCCAATGCAAAAATAAAGAAAAAAAAGAGATCAGGAGGAGGGAGACGAGGGGCGCTCGTCCACCTCTACTCCAACCTGGAACTGCCGCCCGTAGCGGTTCACTGTCACGGCGACCCTGTTGCCCGGCTTTTTGTCCCTGACATGCGACGCCAATTGCGATGGGTCATCCACCGCGCTCCCGTCTATCTCTTCGATGATGTCGCCCCTCCTCAAACCAGCATCATCCGCCGGGCTGTAGGGTTCCACCCCTGCGACCAGCGCGCCGGCAGAAGTCGGCGGCAGGCCAAAGTACCGGGCAAGCTGCGGCGTGACCTTCACCGACGCGACCCCTATCCACGGCCGGCTCACCCTGCCCTTTTCCACGAGCTCCTTCAGTATTGCCTTGGCTGTGTTTATGGGTACCGCAAAGCCTATCCCCTGCGCATAAGGCATGTTGGCGGTGTTTATCGCCACCACTTCGCCCTTGGTGTTGATAAGAGGCCCGCCAGAGTTGCCCGGGTTTATCGCAGCGTCAGTCTGTATGAGCTCCAGCACACCGGACCTTGCCTCTATGCTCCTCTTTAGCGAGCTGACTATGCCGGCTGTGACCGTAGGCCCGCCGGTCAGCCCAAACGGGTTGCCAATCGCTATCACCGTCTGGCCCGCCTTTAACGCGGCCGAGTCGCCAAGCGTCGCCGCTGGCAGGGGGTGGTCTTTTGACTCGACCTTTATCACCGCAAGGTCTGTCGCCTCGTCGGTCCCGACCACCTTGCCCCTTAGCACCCTACCGTCTGCAAACGTCACCTTCAGCCTCTCTGCGTCGTCAATAACATGGTTGTTGGTCAGGATGTAGCCCTGCGCGTCAATTACTACTCCCGAGCCGACTCCTTCCACCGGAAAGACGCGGAACAGCTGGTCGTGCATCATGCGCACGCTTGCAATGTTTACGACGCTCCCGCTCACCTTGTCCACCGCGTTTACCAGCGTGTCTTCGTCAACTGGCACTGTCATGCTGTTGTTTTCGCCACCTCTTTCATCACCATCATTTTCTTCTTCTTCATTCCGCCATCTTTACACAAAAAGAGGCTAAATCGACCGGCTCTGAAAAAACCTGGTCACATTTGCTACTTGCTAGCGGTAGCGCGCCGCAAACGTCTCGCTTTCGCTCCCTGCAACATCCTGCCGGAACTGCAACCTTAGCAGCCGGCCGTAAGTGACAAGGTCGCGGCCCATCATGTTCAGCCTCTGCTCTATTCTTGCGTTTGTGATCTGGCCGCCGCCTGCCGCAAAGTCCTGCTCGCCGTTTACAGAAACGCCATAAGGCATGCTCCATCCGTAGCACTGCCGTACGGCTGTGCGCATCTGGTCCATCACGGTCAGCCCCTTTTCGTGCGACGCGACGACATACCCGAACAGCTTGCCGGCAAACTCTTCGTAAAAGTAGTCAAGAAAGTTCTTTAGCGCGCCAGAGACGGAGCCGTGAAAGTCCGGCGACGCAAGTATGAACGCGTCGGCCCATTCAACGTCTGCCGCAACCTTGGCAACCGCCGGCGACGACGACGAGCCTGATGCGGAAGGAGAATATATCGGCAATTCTGCTTTGGCAAGCTCTAGCAGGCGTACCTGCGCGCCGTGCCTTTTTGCGCTTGCCAGCGCGATGTTCAGTGCCTTTTTGCCGTACGAGCCTTCACGCATGCTCCCAGCTATCCCCAAGACTTTGAGCCCCTCATCAACATCATTATTTGTTGACATCATCCTAATCCCTCCCCGGCAGGTCGATGAGTAAAAGCTCTACTGATGATTTTCCGCCGGCCCTTATCGACACGCCGCCTTCGCCTTCCACCCTTGCGGCATCCTGCTTTTTCATCAGCTGCCCGTTGACTGTAGCTTCTCCGCCATTTATGACAAACACGTACGCCTTTCTATCCGGCGCAAGGGCATGCTCCACCTGCCTGCCTGCGCCAAGCGACGACACGTACATTGACGCGTCTTGGTGTATGCGGACTGCCTTTCCATCGGTCGTACCTCCTTCTGGAACGACTACCTGGAGCAGCCGGTCCTTGCGCTCGCCCTCGCTGAACCGCTGCTGCTCCCATGAGGGTACAAGCCCGCGCCTGTCCGCCTGCACCCAAATCTGCAGCAGCCTGAGCGGCTTTTCCTTGGAGTGGTTGTACTCCGAGTGCACGATGCCGGTGCCGGCAGTCATCCTCTGGACCTCGCCTGCGGAAATCACGCCGTGGTTCCCCCTGTCGTCACGGTGCTCAAGCTCGCCTTCGATTACATAGGTGACTATCTCCATGTCGCGGTGCGGGTGAAACCCGAACCCCTTACCGGGCTTTATCACGTCGTCGTTGAACACGCGCAGCGGCCCAAAGCCCATGTTGTTTGGGTCACGGTAAAAGTCAAACGAAAAGTGCCAGTACGTCGACAGCCAGTCCCCCTCTTCGTGATGAAAGTGTTCGTCGGCCCTCACTATTTTTATCGTCATGTTTCTATTCTTCAGCAGTGTTATCTATCGCAGTGCGTTATTTAAGCATGGTAGCAATTTCTGACTTGGTTGGTTTGCAAGACCTTTCTAGGTAAGCCATGGCTTACTGCGCGACTGCTCTATATATTGTCAAGAAACAGGCGGGCCGATTCTTGCCAGTCAGCCAAAAAGGTTGTCGAGCGCGCGCACACATATGTGTGTGTGTCAGTTTGCTAGTGTAGATGTGTCTTTGTTCCTCACGCGCGCACACACACCTAAATCTCTTGCAGAAGATAAAGGAAAACTTGTCGCATCTCAATCGTCGCGCTCGGCGTTTGCAAGCGGGATGACTACCTTTTCGACAGCTGCTGCAGCCGTCGTCGTAGTCGACGTCGTAGTCATCGTTGTCGCCGGTATCGCCTCTGGCAGGGCAACTTCTTGCTGCTGCGCTTCTGCCTCTACCTTGGGGGTATCCTCTGCGAGAGGACTCAATTGCTTGCTCTTTATCAAAAAGTCCCTGAGGATCTTGCTGCGCTCGTCGCCCATCTCGCTTGTCTGGACCTCAAACACGCCGTGGATTATCAGCCTGTCGTCCTTCTGGTACAGCCCGACCTCTATGAGGCCGTGGCCGTTGCTCACTATTGCGTCCTTCATGCTGTCTATCAAGAGCTGCGTGTCGGGGTACGGGCGGGGGACGTACGCGACGGCCTCGTCAATTATCGTGTCGCCGTAGACCATGACCGGATTGTTGATGAGCATGTAGTTTGGGATCTTTATCAGCCGTCCAGTCCTCACCGAGGGCAGCCGCTCGCCGTCTCCTACCTCCATCACCGTCGTCCTGAGCAGGCCGATGTCCATCACGTCACCCTTGGTGGTGCCGACTCCGGCTCCAGTGACCTTTATCCTGGTGCCGGCCTTGATGTCCTTGGTCTTTTTGATGACCACGGTCGCAAGCAGGTCAGCGATATAGTCTTTGAACACAAACGATATGCCCATCGAGCTAAAGAGGATGCTAAATACCGGCCAGTATTCTAGTAGGATCTCTCCGGACATGTTTCTTTGTATCTCCCTCTCCGCGCTCTGCCAATCCTTTGGCAGAATCAGGTTAAGGCATCGACTTGAAAAGTTCTAACAATGTTATAAAAATCTGTTAAACCGTTATGCGCCTGGCGCATGAGGCGCATTCTACCGTGACCCTTCCGGCATCGTCGTCACGCTCTATTACCCGGAACTTTTTGCTGCCGCAGGCAGGGCATATGGGGCAGGCTCGCAGACCTTTTGTCATGTGTGTATGTGTTTCCTCTCCTACTCCCCGTTACCACCTTGCCGGGTCTGAATCCGACCTTGCCAGCATCCTCATCCTCTCGACGCCGCCTGCGCTTTTGATGGCCCTTGCGACGGCCGGCGGGACTAGGTGCTCCCATTTTTTCTTGCCCGTCATTGCGAGCAGGCGTATGTTCGTACCGTTGTACTCCATTTTCTTTGCAAATTTCGGCTTTCTCACCGCAAGAGTCGGATCCTGCGACCTTGCCAGATGTTCAACGAAATTGTTTCCAGAGTAAAGGACGTCAAAGGGCGGAACCTGCGACCGCAGGTGCGCGAGCCACCTGGCGTTGTTCTCGTCGTTTGCGACCGGTATTATGTAGCAACGGGCAAGGTCGATGCCTGCCTCTGCGAGCGCGGAGCGTATCATCAATACCCTCTCGCCGGCGGTAAACGGATCTTTCTCGATAAAGCTAAACTGCGCGCTCCCGATGACGATGACAAGTTCGTCGCATTCGGAAAGAGCCTGCTCTGCAAGCGCAAGGTGACCGTTATGGAACGGCTGGAAGCGCCCCGTCATGAGCCCGCGCTCGAACCTGTTAACACCTGTCATTTGATGCCCAGCTTTGCCTTTTGCTCCTCTATTTCCTTTGCCTCTATCTTTTTAAAGATGGGCTCGACCTTGCCGAGCTGGTGGCCCGCCGGGATCGCCAGCAGGTCTGCAGCCGACTGCCAGCTCTGCCCGTGCACGCTCCCCTGCAAGCCCAGCTGCGCCCAGATCTTTTCGCTTGAGAAAGGTATGAACGGCTCTAGCAAAATCGCTAGCGTCCTTGCCGCGTTGGCCGCATAATAGAGGGTGGTGCTTGCACTTTCTTTGGTGTCGCTCCAGGGCTTTTTCTTTTGAAAGTACTGGTTAAAGTGGGTCGAAAGCTCCATTATCTTTTTGAGGGCCTTGTCCGTCTCGTTTGCCGACAGGAGCAGGCCGGCATCTCTTACCGCCGACTCGGTCATCTCCCTTGCCTTTCTCTCGTCTTCTCCCGGCTCGCCGGGGGCTGGCACCTTGCCCCCGTACGCCTTTTGCGTGAACGACAGGGCGCGGTTGACAAAGTTGCCCACGTTTGCGATGAGCTCGTTGTTTATCCTTTCTGCAAAGCCGTCAAAGTCAAAGTTGAGGTCGTCCTGCGAATAGGTGATTATCGACGCCATGTAGAACCTGAGGTAGTCTGCCGGGAACGCCTCAAGGAACTGCCTCAGCCCAATGTACCAGTTCCTGCTCTTTGATATCTTTTGGTCCTGGAGCATGAGGTGGCCCCGCGTCGGTATCCAGTCGGGCAGCTTGTACTCCTCATTCATGCCGAGGCGCATCGCCGGCAGGAACAGATAGTGGTGGTAGACGATGTCCTTTCCGATAAAGTGGTAGACCTCTGACTCGTTCCAGAATTTCTTGCCGTCTTCTTTTCCTACTACTATTTTGTTGTCTTCGACGTACTTTGTCATGGTCGATATGTAGCAGAGGTGGTTGTCAAACCAGCCATAGAACACCTTGCCCTTTGCGTCGGGGAGTGGTATCGGCACCCCCCACGACAGGTCGCGCGTGATGTCCCATTCCTGGAGGCCTTCGTCTATCCAGTTGATGACATAGTTCCTGACGTCGTCCTGCAGGTTCTGGTTTGAGAGCAGCCACGACTTTAGTCTGCCGGAAAAGTCGGAGAGCTTGAAAAAGTAGTGGGTGCTGTGCTTTTTGACGGGGGGCCGGCCGCAGATGGCGCACTTTGGGTCAAGTATCTCGTCCGGGACGCGCCCGCACTTTTCGCAGAGGTCTGAATACTGGTTCTCGGCGCCGCAGAACGGGCACCTGCCGACGACGTAGCGGTCCGGCAGGAACTTGTCGTCAAATTCGCAGTAAAACTGCACCACGTCCTGCTCGTAAATGTGGCCGTTTTCCCGGAGTCTTGAAAATGCATATTGCACGAATCTGACGTTTTCGGGCGAGCTCGTGCGGTAGAAAAAGTCAAACGATATGCCGAGGGCTGTAAAATCGTCATAGTCGCGCCTGTTCCAGTGCGCAACGTACTCTTGCGGCGTCTTGCCCTCCTTCTCGGCCTTTATGAGGATGGGGGTGCCAAAGTCGTCTGTGGCGCACACGTGGTAGGCTTTTCGTCCGTTCAGTCTAGAAAAGCGCGTGAAAATGTCTGCCGGCAGGTACGTTGAGGCGATGTGGCCAAGGTGGATCTCGCCGTTTGCGTACGGGAGGGCGCTCGTTATGATGGCGCTCTTGTTTTTCATCTTTATGTTGTTGTTGATCTTGTTATTACTATCATCATCGTCGTTGCTGCTTTTCTCCGGCATGATCATCTATGTGCCCCTCCCCTCTCTATTACTCTGTCTACCAACCCCCACACACAGGATTTTAACCTATCATCATCATTTCCTGTCAGAGGAGTCCTGGTACTTTTTCTGCTCCTCTGTGATTTCATCTATCTTGACGCCCATCGCGTCGAGCGCGCTCCTGGCCACCTGCATGTCGATGTCTTCTGGCACGCCATAGACCTTTTTCTCCATCTTTTCGTGGTTTTTGGCCACGTGCAGTATCGACATCAGTTGGTTTGCAAAAGAGAGCGCCATGACCTCCGGCGGGTGGCCTTCCGCCGCCACCAAGTTGACCACCCTGCCCTTTGAGAGGAGGTACAGTTTCTTTTTCTTGCCACCGGCTATGGGAATGTCAAGCCGCTCGACCCCCGGCCTCACCTCCTCCGGTTTTGAGGAGTGGGAGGAAGAAGAAGAATAAGAGGACGAGGATGAAGAAGAAGAGTAAAGGTAGGAGGCGTCTATCTCGACGTCAAAGTGGCCTGTGTTTGCCAGGATGGCGCCGTCCTTCATTTTTGCAAAATGCTCCTCCCTTATCACGCCTTTCTGGCCCGTACATGTGATAAACAGGTCGCCGCGCGGCGCCGCATCAAGGAGAGTGGTCACTTCAAAACCGTCCATCCTGGCCTCAAGCGCCCTTACGGGGTCGACCTCGGTGACTGTAACTACTGCGCCCATCCCCCGTGCCTTTGCAGCTACTCCCTTTCCCACCCATCCATAGCCGCACACCACGACCCTTGCCCCCGGCAGGAACATTGCCGTCGCGCGCATGATGCCGTCAAGGGTGCTCTGGCCGGTCCCGTGCCTGTTGTCAAAGAGGTATTTCGTCCTGGCGTTGTTGACTGCGATGACAGGATACATCAGCCTGCCGGACTTTTCTAGCGCCAAGAGGCGCTTGACGCCCGACGTGGTTTCTTCCGTGCCTCCGATTATGGTGCTCTTGGTTTTTTTTGCCCTGTGCGCAAAGCTGTGCATGTCGCCTCCGTCGTCAGTGACTATCTGGGGAGAAAGCGCAAGCACACGCCTTATGCAGTCGCTGTACTCCTGCGCGGTCTCACCCCGCCACGCAAAAACATCCACGCGTTCACCGTGCAAAAATGCCGCAATGTCGTCCTGCACGGAAAGCGGGTTTGCAGAGCATAGCGCGACTTTGGCGCCGAGCCTCTTTGCCGCCATGACGAGCACCGAAGTCTCTTTTGTGACGTGCAGGCAAAACCCGACAGTGAGCCCTTCAAGGGGCCTCTTGCTTTTGTTCTCTTCTGCTATTTTTTCGACGATGGACATGCGCGCACGCGCCCACTCGTACGACAGCCTGCCTTTTTGCGCAAGGCCCGGATCGGATGCTACTTCTGCTCTTCTCTTGCTCTGTGGCACTGAAATCTAGGGCGCACGCTTTGGAGTATAAGAATTACTACTAGTGTTGCTCTACTGCTGGCTTTCGTACTCGTCGCGGTACTTGGCCCTTCCGCGCCTCATGACCGCAAACAGGCCCATTATGATGGCTATCCACACGACGCTGAGCATCATGTTAGTCGTGCTGACGTACATGTAGGGGAGCGCCTCCATGATGTCGTTCTGCAGGTATTCGAGCGTCACGTGCATGTCCTCCATGCCCGTGTTGTAGGCGCTGGAATGCGGCTCGACATTGTAGATGGAGTTTGCCCTTGACACAATGTTGTCAAGCTCGTTCTGTATGTAGCCAAAGTCTGTCCTTGCGGTGGGAAACGACCACACCGGGTTGCCCTTGACGGGCAGGCCTGCTTTTGCCAGAGTGACGAACTTTGCCAGCTCGTCCGGCGTCTGGGCAGATTCTGCGCGCGCAAGGTATCCAAGAGACGCGTCGACAGGGTAGATGGTGTTGCCGTAGCCGTATATCCCCATGCCAACTGCAGCTACGATCAAAGCCGCCACGCCTACCATGATCGCCTTGTACGACACAGACATAACTTTCTCTCTCTCTACTTGCTGTTGTAAAACAACAATCCAAGCCGTATTTAGATGTGGCGGAACCAAATTCCATCGCTGCACACCCTATGGAATTTATAACCAGCCCGCAGTCATTTTGCTGAATTGACGCTGGTCAAAGTGGCCACCCAAGGCGAGGTCAAAGAGAACGGGGGCAAGGAAGTAAACGTCAACGGCACAAGGATAGCACTATTTTACTCAAACGGCAAGTACTACGCGCTGGAGGCCCTGTGCCGGCACCAGGACAAGCCCATCGCCCCCGGCAAGGTCGACGGAGAGGTGGTCGAGTGCCCGTGGCATTCGTGGCACTACAACATCCGCACCGGCGAGCTACTGGACTTCATGGAAGGCGTCAAGATGACCACGTACAGGGTGGACGTCAAGGGCAGCGACATCTACATCGACATCTAACATAAAAGGGCCCCTATTGCATTCTATGTTTGAGAGAGAGAAATACAAGGCCGTGAAGCTGTACAACACGCTGACGCGCAATGTCGAGGAGATAAAGCCAGAGCACGACAACAACAACAATAATAATAATAAAAATACAATCAGGATGTACGTCTGCGGCGTCACGGTCTATGACAGCTCGCACATTGGCCATGCAAGGACGGTCATCGTCTTTGACGTGCTCCGGCGCTACCTGATGTCAAGGGGCTATTCGGTCAAGTTCGTGCAGAATTTCACCGACGTCGACGACAAGATAATCAACCGGGCAAAGGCAGAGGGCAAAAAGGCAGAGGAAGTTTCAAGCAAGTACATCGACGCCTATTTCCGCGATTTCAGCGGTTTAAACGTGCTTGCAGCCGACGTGCACCCAAAGGCGACAGAGCACATCGCCGAGATCATCGGCCTGATACAGGGGTTGATGGAGAGGGGCTACGCCTACCTTACGCTAAACGGCGTATATTTCCGCGTCAAGAAATTCGCAGGGTACGGCAAGCTGTCAAGAAAGCCGGTAGAGGAGCTTGAGGTCGGCGCAAGGATAGAGGTCGACCAGTCAAAAGAAGACCCTATGGACTTTGCACTGTGGAAGTTCTCGTCAGAGCCTCCCGTGTGGGACAGCCCTTGGGGCAAGGGCCGGCCCGGATGGCACATCGAGTGCTCGGCGATGGCGCTGAAATACCTCGGCAACACGTTTGAGATCCACGGAGGCGGCCACGACCTCGTCTTTCCGCACCACGAAAACGAGATCGCCCAGTCAGAGTCGTTTACGGGCGAGCAGTTTGCAAGGACCTGGATGCACACAGGGATGGTCACAATAAACTCGCAAAAGATGAGCAAGTCTCTTGGGAACATCGTTACCATCGAAAAGGCGCTTGGGCAGTGGGGTGCAAACACCCTGCGCCTGTACTGCCTATCTGTGCATTACGCAAAGCCGCTTGACTATACTGATGAACTACTAAAAGAATCGGCGCAGCGCTGGCGGCAGGTAGAGACGTGCGCCTTTGAGCTTGCGGCAGCAGCTGACAATGGGAGCAACGGTGGAGGCGGCAGCAACAGCAGGAGTAGCAGCGGCGGCGGTGACACGGAGGCGGTGATAAAACTGGCAGCCGAGTCAGAGAAGGCATTTGACGCAGCGATGGACGACGACCTGAACACATCGCTTGCGCTCACGGCCTTTATGCAGTTTGTCACGAAGCTGAACCAGTACGCCGCATCTGACAGGCTGACCGGCGACATGGCAACAGCCGCACTGCCGACGCTTGGCAGGATGATGTCCATCCTGGGATTGAAGGTAGCAGAAACAGGTGCGCAGGAGCAAAAGGAAATCGAAGAGCTGGTGGCGACGCGCAACAGGCTGCGGGCAGAAAAAAAGTTCAAGGAAGCAGACGAGGTCCGCAAGAGCCTGCTTGGCCGCTCGATAGAACTAATGGACCACAAGGGCCGTACGGTCTGGAAGAAAGTGGAGCGGCCTGAACAACAACAATATCAACGGTAATAGTACCTACAGTTTTTCACACTTTGGTGCATCATTGTGGACACTACCACTAATGTGAAGCAGAGGCGGCTGGTAACTGCAGCAGTAAGCAAAAAGCGAGAGAGAGACGATATAATCATCATGAAGATACTGGACGGCAAGCGCATAGGCACCGTGACCTTTGAGGAAGACGGCATGCTCATAGGCGAGGTGCTGGGCGACGTAATCGTCAACAAGGGGTACCTTGAGCTGAAAGGCAAGGTGCTCGGGAACGTGCTCGTAAGGGGCGGCTCGTGCCGGCTCGTCGGTATCGTCAAGGGAAACGCCGTGAACGAAAAGGGGGACCTTGAAGTGTTTGGCGCAGTCCACGGTAAGGTGATAACAAAACTGGGGTACACATATGTCAATCCGGGCGCTGCGGTTGGCGGCGGGATCGAGCACGCCCACATAAAGAAGGGAGAAGAAAAAGCAACAACAACTACTGCTACATCATCATCATCAACGTCGTCGGCCTAGTCGCCGGTCGTAGTTGTCTTTGTCGTCGAGTTCTTTGCCTGCTTTATCTTTTCCATGTCCTTTTGCAGCGCCTCTATGGTCTTTGGTATCTCTTTTTCGGCACAGCCAAGGCACATCTGCTGAAGTGAAAGCGGGTATGCAAAGTAGCGCTCGTTGAGGGCAATGTCCTTCTTACACGTGACGCACTTTTTCAGCTTGTACGGGTCAGTGTTTTTCGTTATCATTTTTATACTTCAACTACTTCGCCCTGCTCTGGCGCGTGCGCGTCATAGCCGTATTTCTCCTTTATCTCCTGCGCGAACTTTTCGCACGAGGGCCCATCGCCGTGCACCGTCAGCACCTTGGGGTTGCCCTTCACGCGGTCCAGTATCTCGAACAACTCGCTCCTGCTGTTGTGGCCGGAAAACTCGAAGCGCTTGACATCCGCAAAGCACTTCCTCATCTTGCCGTCAAAGTTTGCCACCCGCTTGTCGAGAAGCATCTTGCCTGGCGTGCCCTCACCCTGGTACGAGACTAGGGCGATGCCGTTCTTTTCGCTCCCCATCATCTCTTGCGTGTAGAATATTGCAGAGCCGCCCACCAGCATGCCTGCCGGGGATATTATGACGCACGGCTCGTGGACGACTTTTCTCCTCCTGCCCCACCCGGTTATCCACTCGGCACCACCGATTGCGCGCTTGAACATCTCCGGGTCGCGCAGGAACGCGGGGTGGCGGCTCATGATCTCGTTTGCCTTGAGCGCCATGCCGTCCATGACGACCTTGTGCTTGAAGTTATAGTGCTCAAGGACGCACGCTATCTCCTGCGCCCGCTCGACGGAGAAGGAGGGTATGAACATCGTGCCCCCTCGCTCGATTACCTCGTAGCAGAACTGTATCAGCTCGCGCTCTGATTGCTCGCGGGGAGTCTGCTCGTTCTGCGAGTAAGTGCTCTCTATTATCATCATGTCAATCGGCCCAAAGTCGAGGTCGGCCGCCCGCAGCAGTTTTGAGCCCCGGGTGTTGATGTCGCCGGTGTAGAACAGCTTTTTGCCTTCGTGCTCCACCGTGACGGTCGAGCCCCCGACGACGTGGCCCGATTCATATAATGTAACCTTGGCGTCTTTTACCATGTACGGCTCCCTGTACTGCAGTTTCTTGGAGCTTTTCAGCATGGTCATGACGTCGATGTATTCAAACGGCAGGTAAAAGCCCGACAGCTTTATCATGTCTTCTATCAAAAGCTCGGACAGCTCAAACGTGGGAAGAGTGCCCAGCACCGGTATGTCTGTGGTTCCTGAAAGATACAGTGACGGAACAAACCCGGAATGGTCAAGGTGCGCGTGCGTGATTACGACGGCATCGACCTCCTTTGGCTTGACGTGCATGGGGAAGACTGGCTCCCTCCTTAGCAGCACGCCATAGTCCATCAGTATGTTCGTATTGTTGCAGTTTGCGAGAAAAGCGGAACGGCCGACTTCTTTTGCGGCCCCCATTACCTTAACTTTCAATCTGTTTACAGCTGAACTTTTTGCCTGTAGGCGCTTTAAAGCTTGCTAATTATGAAAGGAGGAGAAAGAAAAAGGCGTATTTCCAGTATGGACAATTGGGTAATAACAAAATCTCTCTTACTCTCTCTGTTTGTATCTGGCCTAGAGGTGCACCTGCCACAGCGGGTCTTGCATTGCAGGGTTCTCCAGCTGTTGCATGTACCCAAACCCGCATTCGTCCAGCACGGACTCAAAGTCGTACTTTTCTTCTTCTTCTTTTAGCAAATGCTCGGCCGCGGTCTGCTTTTCCAAGGCTCCCTTTACTCTTGCGGCCACGCTCTGCTTGGCATAGACGTACCATAGGTTGTGCGCGCCGCGCATCCTTGCCAGCTGCACCCGCTTTTCTTCCGGCATTTTCGTATAATGGCGGTTCATGATCTCGATGTTGACATCCTCCCAGGAAGGCGTCCTCCACCACGCGACGCGTTCAAAGCCGTGGCCGTCAAACTCGGCTGCAAGGCTGATGCCCTGGTCAAGGGTAGTTACGATGACGTCCGTGCTCCTGGCAACGGGGTCGCGGAAATCCTGCCCCGGCTCCATCCACCCGACAAAAATGACATCGTACTTTTTTCTGCCGCCGATCCAGTGCGCGTCAGATATTGTGATGTATTCCGGCTTTGCCATCCCAAGGCCGTAGAATATCCCTGCATCCTTTTCGAGCCCCTCTGCTTCTGGCAAATATTCCCTCACCCTTTTTAGAAAATCGCCATAGCCGCAGCCTACGTCAAGGTAGCTTGGCTTGTCGCTTACAGACTTGGCTATTGCCGCAACGCGCAGCACGTCGACTCTGCGATATGCAAAATACGTGCCTGCAAAGAACGGAAA
>DASZTR010000132.1:0-9882 GCA_035547955.1 Nitrososphaera sp.
GATAGTTCAGTACATTCTTAAATAATGGTACGGCCTACTAGAATCTCTAGTTGTACGTACCAGCGCGTATAGGTACTGCTTTCTATCGCTATAGGTTGATGATGGCGCTTGTGAATAGAGGATACGCTATGGGAGGTTGTTTTGGATAATTGCCGGCCGAAGAAGTTAGGCGGCAAGAAGTCGTATTAAGGATCCAAGAAAAGTTGCGGGAATTCCTGTTCACCGAAACCGACGTTTTCTACTACCACCTTGAGAGCGTAGGTGTGAGGCGTGACGAGATACTGGACAAGCCAGAGCAGTTTGTCGATGCGCTCTATGATATTTTCGGCAACGGGGCCACCCTGATAGAGAGCGCGATCATATCAGAAATAAGGACGTCAAGAAATGCAGACACCGCCGCCACAGCTGCTGCGAAGCGGGATCTCGTAGATGTGCTAAAATCAATCGGGAGGCGGACGAAATGAGCAACATTGGGCCTGATACTAATAGGATTGCAGCAGCTGACCTTAAAGACGACAGCACGCTTGCGTTCCTGGCATCTTATGCAAAGAAACACCGGGAGGACATACCGCCCCAGTTCAGGCACGGCATAGGCATAATCTACGAGATAGAGGACGCCGACCTTTCTTTTGAAAGGATAAGGAACTATGAACAGGAAAAATTGCTGTCCGTGACGGGTACCCGATCCTACTCTGCATGTCCTAGGTGCAAGAGCCTGCTCCTGTCACTGAGGCTCTCCTGTCCCGACTGCAAGAGGCCATCTCTAGTAAGGTCGGAGATAATGATACACTACAGTTGCGAATACTCGGGGCCTGTAGAAGAATTTGTCTCGCAAAAAGACAACGAGTACGTATGCCCCAAGTGTTCCAAGCAAATGAAGCGTGTGGGGATAGAGTACGGCAAGCCGGGGATAGGGTTCAAGTGCCAAGACTGCGGTCGGGTTTTCCAGTATCCTCTCGTAAACGCAGTATGTCACAACGGCCATGAGATGAAGGTTGACGAGATAGACCTCCAGCATTTCCCGATATATAGGATCAACGACGAAATACGCAACTTTGCAGAGCTGACAGAGTATTTCACCTCTATCCAGCAGGCGCTTGCGGGCAGAGGGCTCGACGCCCAAGTCCTCTGCAAAATCAGGGGCGGCAGCGGCGTCATCCACATAATACCACTCGTAGTGAGGACTGGGAAGGCTCCCGTCATCGTGGATTTTATCCTGGACGAATCAGGGTCAGATGCCAAGATACTGCAAAAGATCCTGAGGGGGGCGGACCTCGGCAAGTATATCATGCTCCTATTTGTGCCTGAGGGCCTACTTGGCAGGCTTGCGCCGATTGTCAACCCTGAAAAGATAAGACTCATGCCTCTCCTTTCCGGCGGCAAGAAGGAGAGCCCTGCCGAGGTAGCAGAAGAGGTAATCAGAGCTGCCTGCTAGGCGCGTCGCCATCTTTGTCGCGTGCATGGCCGCGCTAGCAACCTATGCCGCACTGGCGCTATCGGCGTTCCTGTTTTCGCTGGCTGTGGCGATCACTGCGATATATGCCGCATGGGGCGTTTACCATCTCGTAATCGCGGTATACGGTATGCGGCCTCCTCCGACTTTTGACGTGACGAAACTGGAGGCCTACCCCAAGATCTCTGTGATAATCCCTGCAAGGAACGAGCCGATACTCGGTAGGACCATAGAGTCGTGCCTTTACCACGTCGACTACCCTCAAGACAAAAAGGAGGTGATAGTAGTCGTAGATGACGAGGGTGGCGAGCGTATTGCCTTTTGGTATCAGCAAAGGCACCCCGAGACGGTCAAAGTGCTTGCAAGGCGACAGTTCTTCCCCACCAAGCCGTCTGCACTAAACGATGCCATGCTGCTTTGCAGCGGTGATATTGTTGTTATCATGGATGTGGAGGACATCCCTGACAGAGACGTGTTCAAAAAGGCCGCCGCAGCCATGCAGGGAGGGGACATACAGGCGGTCCAGGTGATGCTGCGCATAGGCAACACCGAGGACTCGTGGATATCCAAGATATTTGCAATGGAATACGCAGGATGGTTCCGAATAATGCTAAATGGCCGGTCAAACCTCCGAATGTTTGCGCCCCTCGGCGGTACGGGGAACTACTTTAGCAGGGCCGCGCTGCGCTACGTGGGCGGGTACGAGCCGACCAACCTGGCAGAGGACGCCGAGCTCGCCATTCGACTGAGGATCGCCCGATGGAACGTCTCGACACTAGACGCCCGGCACTGGGAAGAAGCTCCGGTCAAGTTCAATGCATGGCTCAAGCAGAGGACCAGGTGGTTCCGAGGGTGGATGCAGAGCTTTTGGAAATATTCATCTATACTATTCCGACCGGCTGTTGCAAAGAGGATGGGCCTTCTCGGGATATTTTCAACGCTCGTGATGCTGGTAAGCCCGCTCCTAGTGGTGCTCAACCTAGTCGCGTACGGACTCACGGCGTTATGGCTGCTCGGAGGATCGGGGCTGGTTCCGCAGCTCATCACTGCGGATGCAGTCCCATTCTGGACGATAATACCCCTTGGGTTCAATGGCCTTTACTACTACATCTGGATAAAGGGGGCCAAGCTGGAAGGCATCGAGGTAAAGACCTTAAAGTACCTCCCGCACATGTTCTTTTACATGAACGTCATGATGCCAATTGCGTCTCTGCGGGCTTTTTACCAGGAGCTCTTCAAGTCTGTCTTTTGGGAAAAGACGGCCCATCACGGTGGAGGCGTGAGGTCGACGGCGGTAGAAAAACACTAGAGAAAAAAATCTGCTGTTCATGAAGTACCTGCATGAAATGATGAAAATAGGCAGCATCAAAAACTGCCACCCTGTATGATGGTTTATTCTTTTTGGGTTGGGTTTGTCTCGTCCGTGATGAGCTGCAGCAGGTCTGCCCTTGTAAACGGCTTTCGCAGGACTTTTACGCTGTCGTCTTGCACCTTTCTGGCTATTTCTTCCTGCGTGTACTCGAACGCGGTGATGAATATGACCTTGGTGTTAGGAGATATGGGGTGGATCTTTTTATACACTTCAAAGCCGTCCATGCCGGGCATCCTGATGTCCATGACTGCCATGCCATACTCAGATCCGTTTCTCTTGGCGTTCTCTATGGCCTTGATGCATGCCTGCCCGTTCTCCGCGGTCTCGACGTCAAAACCGCGCTTTTTGAGCACCTCCCGTATCGAGCTTCGTATGTCCTCTTCGTCGTCGAGGATTATTGCCTTCTTTAGCTTTGTCGGAAAATGCTTCCCGACGGACGAGTAAATGTCCGCTATCGCGCCAGAATCGACTATGCCTATCGCGATGAGCGTCAGGTCATTCTCTAGTGGGTACATGATGATGTCCATCGCGTTGTATTGCACGTGGATGTTAGAAGTGATGCCAGTAGTTGGGCTGTTGACGTTAAACGCTCCCTTGGCAATGTTTGTGCGCAGTGCCGTCTTGACGATGTCTTCGGGCGAGAGCTGGCGGATGGAACTCTGCGGCAACTGCCGAGCGGCCTTGGCCATGATGTTGGCGTACTTGTCAGTCACCATCACGAGATCCAGCTGCTTGTTTTCTGCAAGAATAATCTTGCAACGACTAGTATAATCAGTTTCTATATTCGACGTACTGAATGTAATTTCCTCATGATTTTAAAAACATTATGCTGGAGCAATACGGTGAACCTCATTTGCAACGGCGGCCACTTTATGCTGTGCCTAGTATACAACGCTTGTTTTTAATAGCTGACGCGCTTCTGCCTTGGTGAGAAACATACATTATGGTGAGCGAGGGCGCGTTTTTGGACTCTTTTACGGACGAAGAAAAAGCCGCTCTTGCAGGCCACTTTTCAAACACCGACAAGGCAGTCTTTGCGATAACCACCCCGCGGCAGGTGGACAGGGGCGCGCTGATGTCCCGGTACTCCCGGACAGACAAGAGCATGCGCCGGGTGTTCTTGGACGAGTTTGCCAAGAACCCCAACCGGGGTGAAGAATTTTACCGCAAGGTGCTCCTCGAGTACGGCGACGACTCTGTCGCAGAGCTAGGCGAAGCGCAGGTGGCCCTTGAAGGCATATCAAACATTGCGGCAAAAAAGATAGAGGACAGGAGGATAGGGCTCTCCTATCTGGAAAAGTCTTCCCGCTACGTTCCGTTTGACAAAAAGGTGGCCGGAGGCCTGTACCGTTATCTGCGAGAGGAGCGAATAATGTCGTCAAGGCACGCTGACCGCTACACTGCGGCATGCGACCTTGCCTTTGACACCTATAGCAAGAGCCTGCCTACAATGACAAGGTTCCTCGAAGAGCGCGAGCCTGTAGCCAAGTTTTCTTTTTTCGACTCCTCATTGCAAAAGGAGCGGCAGTTTGGCGAGCTAAAGGAGCAGAAGGACATAGATGCCGCGCTGCGCATTTACCGCGCCTCGATACGGGCCAAGGCACTAGACCTTTTGAGAGGTCTACTGCCTGCCTCCACGCTGACAAACGTAGGCATAACCGGCAACGGCAGGGCTTTTGAATACCTCCTGACTGTGATGCACGGTTCGCGTCTTGCAGAGCTGCGCCGGCTTGGCGGGCAATTGTTCGCCGAACTGAACGGCGTGATACCTTCGTTTATCCGGCGCGCAAATGACAGGCACGGGCAGGCCATGCAGGCTTATTTGGCGAAGACGGAAGACGCGGTGCGGGAGCTTGCAGAAAAGCACCTGTCGGGGTTGAGCCCGGAGCCAAGCCCTACAAGGGTCAGACTTCTGGAGCCGGAGGACAACTTTGCTGCCGAGGTTAAGGTGGCATCTGCCGTCCTTTACGAACAGGCCTCAGGCCAGCCCCTTGAAAAAGTGATGAGGTACGTCAAGTCGATGCCGTCGCAGGACAGGCACGGCATAATCCGCGCTTATACGCAGTTTCGACAGAACCGCCGCCAGAGGCCAGGCCGGGCCTTTGAGATGGTAGACTGCGTCTTTGAACTATTCACCAACTTTGGCATGTTTCGCGACCTGCACCGACACCGCGTGCTTACGCTAGAGCGGCAGTTGCTGTCGGCGAGACACGACTATGACATGCCTCCAGAAATAATGGATGCCGGCCTTGACAGAGAGTTCAAAGAATGTATGTCTGCGTCAAAGGACGCCTACGAGGCAATTTCAAAAGAGATGCCGGTCGAGGCGCAGTACGTCGTCAACTTCGCATACCGCTATCCGTATTTCATGAAGGTCAACTTGCGCGAGGCGTGTCACATCATCGAGCTCCGTACCGCGCCGCAGGGCCACCCTGACTACCGGCAGGTCTGCCAGGAAATGTACCTGGAGCTGAAAAAGGCCCACCCAGTCCTTGTAGAAGAAGGGATAAAGTTTGCTGACATGGACTCATACCAGCTGGAGCGACTTGGCGCTGAAAAGCGTATAGAGAAAAAGAGGCAAGAGTCTGACGGGCAATGAGGTGCGTTCCATGGTGGTAAATGCCAATAAATACCATTGATGACCAAGATTTATATATTACCGTGTAATACCATTATACGGTAATCAAAATGGTCGATACATCGAAATCAACCAAAGATGAAACAGTCAGCAGCAGGACAGACGTAATTGACGCAGTAAGAGACAACTACATCAGAACAGTAGACGAGATTGCAAAGGTTCAGCCGCAGTATTTACAATCAATCTCTAACCTCCAGCTGGACTATATCCAGACAGCCAAGAATCTGATCCAGACCGCCTTCTCTGCACAAAAGCAGGCCGCAAACAACTCTAATGTTCCGACAGCCCCATATGCAGACCTCTTTGTGAGGCAGGCAAACGAGATGACCAATAACGCAATCAGGGCAGTCGGCATCAACAACCAGCTGACCATAAACGCACTAGATGCAGCAAGGGAGAACCTAAAGATCTACAACAGGTCGGTGGATGCAGTCACCGACTTTGGCACCAACGTTGCCAAGGCTTGGACCGCGTTCTACACACAGTCGCAGCAACAGTTCACGCGCTAAAAAACCTGCAAGGCCTTTCTGGCCTCAATTCTTTTTTTGTAGAACATGTATACTATGGACCGCATTCATTAGTCTCTATTTTAGACTAGTCCTATAAGGCGCCCAAGTCCAGGACAAAATTTGGCGGCGTCTGGCCTGAACGAATGATGCTCCTCTGGACGAGATGGGACTGGTAAGGCCAGATTTCACCAATATGTTTTGTTATGCCACTCCATTTTTGCCGGTACTTGATTTTGTGTCTGATAATTTCGTAATACTGGGCATTTCCTCTTTCAGACGTTGCGGAACATGAACTGGCCACATTCTCCGCGATTTGCAGACAGACATCGTTATGGGAATTTTCATGGCTCGTCATAAGGCAGGCCATCTTTTTTGAATCCAATTATACCGACATCAATTTGGAGTTTTCTTATTAACTTGGGAACCTTCACTCGTGTATCATGATGGTTTGCAGAAAACTTGAATCAGCTTATTCCAGAGGAAAGTTTGGCGATCTTGCTAACTTTCCTGAGCAACATAGTGCGTTTGGTACGCACGCCCAAGACTCATGGACGTAATGATATAGTCGATAACTTAAGATTTGGTTGAATGAGGACGAAATCCAATCTTCACTATAGCATCCATGAATACGTTAGCAACCGGCATTTGTAACTGATGGCGATACCCTCTATCTTCACTAATAAAACCAACTCGGCAATTTCTACAATAGAATCAGGTTCAGACCGTAATTTATGATAGGTTCTATCTCCTCTCAATAGAATAGTATGCCGCAGTCAAGCTAATAAGGTCAAAGTGATTATGGCATTGTATCTTTGTCTCTAAAATATCGGTATGCGTGTAGAATGAGAGAACGATTCTTTTTACGATTGGACCTATGAAGACGATGCATATACCCCACAGCGGCCACGGAATGAAGAATATACAGAATGGAGAAAGATAAAATGGAAAATTGAGTTTGCGTATAAATGAACATCCCGCATATACGAGAAATGGTGCTACTTTGGGTTTACTATCTAAACGAATTTGATAAAATTCTTCAACAATTTTGACACCGTCATCATTATACCTACTTACAAACAATTGCGCATGAGCGAAGAAAAGCTCGCATTCGTAGGCAAGCAAGTCAAGGACATCTATGGTACATTCATCGGCAAAGTAGTTGGGATAATCACGGAAATCGACGGCGAGATCGAAAGCGTCGGCGTGGACTGCGGCTCCTCTGGGATAAAGCAGCTCCCGTATGAGCAGCTGGTGGTCCAGGGAGATTTCGTGTTCTTTATTCCGAAATGGAGGCTTGAGGCGCAGAAACTGATCAGGCAAAAGGCGCTTACACTAAAGAGGATAAAGGCACTCCATGAGATCGTCGCAGAGAACGATGGCATGAAGGAAGATGCCGAGCTCGTATCGATAAAATACGAGAAAAAGCTGAACGAGCTTGGCGAGGCCGAAAAGGCAGTCGGTGACAAGCTGACCGTTCGCCTTGCAGAGCTTGACGCAGAGGCCAAACAGGTCAAGGCAGTGCTCTTTGACGCCAAGCTGCAGTTTAGGAGCAACGAGATGAAGGAAGAGACATACCAGCAGGTCAAGGTCAACACGGACGAGCTCGTAGAGCACATCAACAACGAAAGGACCGAAATCGGAAACGTGAAAGCCAAGCTTTCCGGGTTGACAATCGACAGCATCACCGTCGATTCAGTAGGAGCTTCTACGACGCCAGAAAACGCCACGGTAGATTCTGCACCAGCCGCAATTACCGAGCAGGCTCCTTCTACAGGACAAGAAGAATCTCTGCAAGCAGAGCCCGTAGCCGCTGCACCTGCAGAGGAAAAGCCGATAACGGTCACTGCAAGCAATACCGATAGTGGCGCAGAAGGTCACGACGCGGCCTGGCTAAACCAGGTAATCCAGCAGCAGTAAATACTACTACAAGATCCCGCCGGTTCTTCCGGCGCTTTTCTTCGTCTTTCCTACAATCTGATTCCATGTGGGTATGAAATCCTTTTTCCGATAATCGATGTATGTACGTGTATGTATGCGCATGTAGCGCGCATTGTCATTATTGTCGTCTAGCAACAGTTAATCTCGCTACTGTATTTCATAATGAACCAAAGTGAGCAAAATATAAGTAAAATAAGATTCGAAACATATGCAGACGGGATGCTGCAGATAGCCGCGCAAAAAAAGCTGCCTTTGTACGTGTTGCTCGGCTCGATTGCCGCAATCATCTTTCTCGTGGCATATGTCGCTGCAAATGGCACCGGCGAAGGGCCGGTCGGCGAAGAGTTTGTAAGCAAAGAGCTCCCGCCTCCGGGGACTTTTCCGTACTTTTTAAAGCCGATTACCTGGCTGATGATAACGATTTTTGCCGGTTGGTTCTCTTTTTTGGAGCTTGTCAAGCACCAAATAAAGATCCTGGACGGTAACTGGCGTTATTTTTACGCGATGGTTCTGTTCATCATAGCGGCCATCTCGTTTTATGAAATACTTTACAATTTCATGTACTGGGGCGTCATCCTTTCAAAGCAGCCCATAAACGCACTTAACCCTGACAGCGTCTCAAACGGCTATCCGTCACAGCTCTATCAGGTGAACATCGTCTTTGCCACAAAGGTGGGGGTGACAATCTTTGCCTGCGCTATGTATGCGCTGGCCCTGGTAAAGTTTTCCGGCAGCAAGTGAACCTCTCAGGTTAAGAAGGGATTATCTTGGGTGCGTTAATATATATCGCCAAATTCAATGCAATAATGACGTAATAACGCCATGCCAGGCACTGCCATACAGGACAACGCATACCGGTACTTTGCCACCACCGTCGCCCTCGTTACTACATATGGCAAGCAGGGCCAGAATGTGATGGCGGCAGAGTGGGCCATGCAGATCTCGTACGAGCCAATGCTCGTCGCGGTCTTTATCCACGATTCGCCGACCCTGTGGAACATAAAGGAGACTGGCGCGTTCGGGGTCAGCGTTGCAGCAGACGACCAAGCAGACCTTGTCAATATTGCCGGCGGCTATTCTGGGACAGAGATATCCAAGCTTGCCATACCTCACACTTTTCAGACCTTTGAAGGTGAATATGTCCCAATGATAAAGGGATGCACGCTCGCGTGCGAGTGCAAGGTGGTATCGACACAGGAAATAGGCGACCATGTGATGGTAGTCGGACAGGCCATTTCTGCAACTTTTGACGAAGACAAGTCTCCTTTGATATACACGCGGGGCAGCTACTGTAAGGTTGGAGCCAAGCTCGCATTGGGCAGGAAAACAGTGCGCCTGTCTTCCGAGGCTTTTGCAGAATTCAAGCGCATGTCAGGCGGGCAGTTCGTGCTAAAGGCCGCAGTCGCAATTGCGAGGGACGGCAACAAGACGTTGTTTACAAAGGTGGGGAGCTCTTGGATGCTGCCTGCAACCGTTCCCGCAAAAGGGGCGGACTACAAAAAGGCGCTTTCTCTGCACCTTGCGTCGATGGGCCTGCAGGCGAAAATAGGAGGAATCCTTGGGATTGAGCGCATGATGCTGAAATCCGGCAAGAACTCTTCTCTGCGGGCAAACTTTGTCGCATTTTCGTGCACCGTCTACGACTCAAAAGAAAAAGAGGGGAGACAGGGATGGGAGTGGTTCCTGCATCCGCCAAGAAACCTGCTGCTAAAGAGCCTACTGCTACTTGGACGAGAGGATGCCTGAACTGGCTATTTTCTCTGTCGCAGACAAGAGCCTCCTTACGTCAGCCTCGTCGTGCGCGTACGAGATCGCTCCCATCTTGGTCGGCAAAAAGAATACGCCGTGCTCTGCCATGAGGGCAGTATGGTATTTCACGAGCTTTGCCCTGTCAGACGTCGCGACGTCTGTCGCGTTTTCGATACCGATCGCTTCCTCCTTTACAAAGTGCGTCAGGAAGACAGACTTTGTG
>DASZTR010000133.1:0-5062 GCA_035547955.1 Nitrososphaera sp.
CCCCAAGCCAGAAACTAAAGTTTGAAGCGTACGCCCGCCTTGGCGTAGGCAAGCAGCACGCCAAGTGGCAGCCCACGTCAGCAGCAGTAGTCAAGGACGGCAAGGACGAAAGCGAAATAATCCTCATCATAGAAACAAACGGCGCGCTTGCGGCGGAAGAGATACTCAAAGAGTCCACAGAGCGCCTACAGTCAAAGATCAAGAACTTCAAGCAGGTCATAGGTTCGCTCAAGATGCCCAAGAGCGCCTAGGTACGTTTATTTGGGGATCCTAGATTTAGGAGCGTAGAAAGAGGATACGTATACATTATGTTCGCTAATACTCTAGTCGACAATACCGTTTGGACCCTCCGCAAGGCAGCCAAGAAGAACAAGGCGCCGATCTGGAAGGATCTTGAAGGCCGCGTTTCCGGCCCAAGGGCTAACAAGAGTGAGGTCAACTTGGGCAAGATTGCGCAGGTCACAAAGGCAAGCGAGGTCATAGTCGTCCCGGGCAAGGTACTCGGCACAGGCAACCTAGGCCACAAACTTACAGTTTGCGCGTTTTCAATCTCGGAGTCGGCCGCAAAAAAGATAGGCGACATCGGGGGCGAGGTGCTGAGCCTTGACAACCTAATAAAAAAATACCCGGACGGAAAGGGTGTGAGGATAATTGGCTGATAGTAATAATAAGAATAAAAACAAAAAGCCGCAAACCATAGTCGTTGACGCGACGAACTGCATCGCAGGCAGGATGTGCTCGCACGTTTCAAAGCTGCTCCTGCAGGGCAACAAGGTCTCTATCGTAAACGCCGAAAAGGCGATGCTTTCGGGCAACCGCTACAAGGTGATAGAGCAGTACAAGGAGCACCTTGAAATTAATTCGGTAACAAACCCCATCCACGGCCCGTTCCACCCAAGGAGGCCGGATACCATCCTTACAAAGATGGTCAGAGGCATGGTACCAAAGCAAAAGACGTCAGGAATTGAAGCGCACAAGCGTCTCAGGGTATATATCGGGGTTCCCGAAGAAATGAAGGCTGCCAAGATGCAATCGTTTGACGATTCCAAGATTACCAAGCCAGAGTCGTACTACATCTCTATGGGCGACGTCGCCAAGCAGATAGGATGGAAGGGATTCCCACAATGACAGGTACAAGCAAGATAGACCTCTACCCAGGCCAGAGAAAGACTAGCAAAGCCGTGGCGACAATCGCCAAGGGCTCCGGCAGGGTCAGGATAAACAATATACCGGCAGAGCTCATGCAGCCAGAAGTCGCAAAAGAGCTCTTACTCACCCCGCTCACACTCGTCGGCGAACAGCGTAACAAGGTCGACATCAACGTGCAGGTTACAGGCGGAGGCTTTATGGGTCAGGCGTTTGCGAGTGCAGTAGCCATCTCCCGCGCCCTCACCGGCGACGTCAAGGGCGACAAGGATCCAAAAGAGCATCCGTTCCCAAAGAGCGTCAGAGAGGAGATCCGCAGGAAACTGACAGAGTACGACAGGCACTTCCTCGCAGGGGATCACAGGCAGTCTGAATCGAAAAAGTTTGGCGGCCCCGGCGCAAGGCGCAGAAAGCAGAAATCGTACCGTTAGAAAACATTTTTTCTCTTTCTCTTCCTCTATTTTCCTTCCTTCTTTATATCAATACGCAACCCTACAACTAGAGAGATTTTGGTACTTTTCTAGGAAAAGAAAGACTATGGCACAATATACCACGCTATCTGGCTGAAATGGAAAGAAGGCAACAAATGGGAAATAAAGCGCGACGCTTAGCTCGACATCATAATTTCATCATGGGAGTAGATAAAGCAAGCCAATCAATAGCTGGATAAAGAACCGTTCAACCAGCCGCCATCTTTCAGAAATGGTTAACTTATCTGAAGTCCGGCAGGCTGCATATATGCATCTAGGATACAGTACGTTGTGAATATTGTTCTTGAGAGATCTGACCAGCTAAAGGCAATGCCCGAGAACCTTGTCAAAGTTTATGAATCTACAAACAACTCTGCAACTATCGATGCAAATTCTATTTTCCTGAATTGGCTATTCCAGATAGCGGAATGCATAGATTTCAAGATAACAGTTTGAATCGCAACCGATTATTCAAAATGTTGCATATAGTATTAGCGCGGATGACTGCCTCAAATTATGCTACAAGATCGAAAATTAATTATTTAATTGCTATAACCATACTACGATTACCTGTTTTCCATCAGGGTGTAGACGCGGTATACCTTGTCAGTCACGCGGTCTCTGTATTTCCATTCTTCGGCGCCAAGCTTCATTTCCCTGAACTTACTTTTTTCCGACGGATGGAGCAAGTCGTAAACATCTTGCCCGATAGAGATCCTATTTGGGCCGGTCAACGATGTTATCTTGGCCGCCACGTTCATGCTGTAGCCGAGTATGTCGATGGGTGAGCTCTTGTCGTGACCGTACTGCACGATGACGTTTTCGCCCACATCCATGCCTATCTTTACGCCAAGCTCCGGATAGTCGTACTGGTTGAGGATGGGGTTGATGCCATTTTTTATCACGGTTATCATCGACCTAGCACACTGGACTGCCCTGTCGCAAGCGCTCAGCCGGTTATAGGTTGCAGGGAAAAATGAGATGACCGCGTCGCCCACGTATTTCAGCACGTACCCGTGGTGACTTTCCACCACCGAAGACATTTCCTGCGTGAACGCGCGGATTATAGTCACGAGCTTGTCCACAGGGAGCGTCATGCTCATGTTTGTCGAGCCGACAAGGTCGGCGTACATCACGACAAGTGGGGTCTTACTGCTGACGTGCGACAGCAGGTAATCCTGCCCGGGCTTGAGCGATGAATCGTATTGGTAGCGGCGCTTTAGCGCCCGCCAGAGCCTGTCTTGCGTCTGTGCCACGAGCGTTTCAGAGTCGACGACGACTGCCTTTTCCTCACTGGCAGAGACATCGTCGTCATCGCCCCCCATCATCATCCCGACGAGATTCTTGCCAATGCTGTTGTTGTTACCAGTATTGTTAGTACCGCTGTTGTCGTTCTTGGCCTTGCCTTCTACTTCCTTCCCTGTCTCATCCATCATTTTTTTCCCGTCGTCCTTTGCTTCCGGGGCCACGCCTGCTCCTTCTTCTTTGGGATATTGTAGTCCGTGGGATTTAAACTGACATCCTCTCTCCCTAGAGGGTTTGGGGTTCCTAGTGCCATTGATGGTAATTCTACCTAAGCATTCGAGGGTTGGCCAAAAACCCTGCTACTACTGCTTTTCTGTACCTTTTGCTCAGAACTAAGAGAGAGCGCCATACGCGGCTACTTTGTAGATGTTTACAACACCTACTACATCGCCATTCAAAACTGTACCAGACCCTTTGCAAAGATGCAACCCCTGTGGCTTCTACTCTCAAGTCGCTGTCCACAAATGCTGCATGTCCTTTAGTTATTCCACGTTTTTGCAGGATTATTCCGATGTTGTACTCATCGCCAAGCTCCTTGATTTACTCCAGCAGGTATCCGTGCGACCAGAAGTTGTGTATGTGTTTGTTAATTTAACCGCATGCCAAAATCAGTTTCAAAGAAGAAAAACAGTTATTTTTATCAAACGGCAAAAAATACATACTTTCTATACAGCAGAGATAGTCGATGCATCAAAACGGCTTTTTCATTGAGATTATATGAGAGGGTTGTCACACCACGCAGAGAAATATAATGAGGCTTCCGCTCAAGGGAACAGACTATTTCAGCAAGCAGGTCAATGCCGCGTTTGAGAAAGTCCAAGCGGAGTTCCTCGAGGCGATCAAGCCTGCAATTTCCATGCAAAAGTCGCACGCCATGCTTGGGGATGGGACCGTAACGCAGACGGACACGTTTGATCCGCAGAACGTACAGACTCTGTACCAGAGGCTGGCAAACGAGATGGCGGGCTGGCTCTCAAGCGGGATTTTAAAGTCGGCCACCGAAGACCTACACAGACTGTTCTGCCAGTTCAACAAGGACATTGCAGGAAACAAATATTACATCTCGGGATACTTTGGCGTCCAGTTCCACGCCCTGCCGTACTACAAGGCAGACAAGCGCGTGATAGAGATCCAAAAGGAGCTTACCAAGATAGCCGATGGCGCCACCGCGCTGTACGGAGGCATCATGGACAAAGCAGACAGGTCGCTTGCAGAGGAGCTTGAAAAGCGCGGCATGGCAGAGATGGACTTTGAAGGCCTCTTTTCCAAGATGTTTGAGGACGAAAAGCTTGCAGAGGAGCTTGACAGAAAGGTGGCATCAGTCGAAAGCCAGTTCCCCGAATTCCAGGAGATGGGCAAAAGAAAGAGCGCGCTGTTTGCAGAGCTCAATGACCTGATGATAGAACTTTACCAGACCTCGGCAGTTCCCATAGACTACAACAGGCTTATGCAGGGAGAGGAGGGAGCTTGCACGTACTTTGACATCGAGATGATAAAAAAAGGGAGCGCCAAAAAAGCGACTAGGCGCGAGGCAATGTTTGATACTGCCAAGATACCAAAGGCAGATGCAGACAAGGTGGCAAGCGAGCTTGCAACCGTGGCAGAGGCCCTAAAAAGGGCGAAGTAGGTAACATCACATCTTCGTCGTCATTATTTTTTGGCAGCAAGAATACCAAAGAGAGGTACATACTCTCTCTCGTCCAGCTGCAGGCCGTGCGTTTTTCTTTTGATCTGCCGCGCTAGCCGCCCTTGCCTGCTGCTTCTTCGAGGTTTACGCCGGCGCTAGAGCTTGGGCCGGGAGGCATGCCGACATTATTGCCACCACCAATACTATCATAATCATCATCGTCGTAGACATCCCTCTGCTGCGAGCCATTCCGCTGACCCCTCCCCGTTTTCTTTGCTCCACGCTTGACGTACACCACCTGCTGCTGGAAGGGTATCTCTATCCCGTTTGCGTCAAGCTCCCTTTTTAGCTGCTCGACAAGCTGCTTTTTCACATCAAACCACACTGAAAAAGGCGCCCAACACCAGACGTTAATGTTCACTGTAAAGGGCCCGATGTCGTTTACGTACACGTCGGGTGCAGGCTCGGCGAGCACTAATGGCGTGCTCTTTAGGCTTTGCTGGATAAGAGCTAT
>DASZTR010000134.1:0-9431 GCA_035547955.1 Nitrososphaera sp.
GCTTAATAAAGATCCCCGGCTGGTGCAGCTGATACTGGATGAGGCAAAGGAAATAGTGATGGTGAAAAACGGCATCATAATCACGGAGACAAGGCATGGTTTTGTCTGCGCCAACTCTGGGGTCGACCAGAGCAACCTTGCTCGTGACAACGCCGCCGTCTTACTTCCTATCGACCCTGACGCCTCCGCAAGGCGTCTGAGAAGCTTTTTCAAAAGGCACGGTAGTACCGATGTTGCCGTTGTAATCACCGATACTTTCGGCAGGCCGTTTAGGGAAGGACAGACAAACATTGCGGTCGGAGTCGCCGGCATAAAGCCTATCAAAAGTTACATTGGAAAAAAGGACATGTTTGGCAAGAAATTGCGCGTGACTGAAATAGCAGTTGCAGACGAAGTAGCCTCCGCAGCGGAACTTGCTATGGGCAAATCAGCCGGCATACCTGTCGCACTGGTGCGCGGCTATGAATTCGAGCCCGCCGGCAGCAGAGGAGCGTCCGTAAAAGACCTGTCACGACCAAAAAAGCGGGACATTTTCAGGCACGCTGGCAGCCGCTAATAATCCGCGACTAGAATGCCGCGCAAAAACTGGTGAGTAGCACAATCCCTCCCCCCCCCGTGTATATGTGCGCCGCGTTCATGCATCTCTGGCAAAAGTTTCTCTTTTATCTTGGAGCCTCTGCAAACTTTATCAGCTGTTCGTTTGCCTTCTCCTTTTCTTCGATGTTCAGTCCGTGCTCGCTGTTGCCAAACGCAACCAGCTTTGAGCCCTTGATCCCCTCGTTCATCGCCTCTGCAAGGTCAAAGGGGCAGATCCTGTCTTTGGTTCCGTGAAATATCGCCACCGGTAGCTTTTTCTCGTTGATTCTTTGCATGTCGGCGCGAAGGTCAGCATCCCGCAGCTCTTCTAGACACTTGACTGTGGAATACAAAGACGCCTGCATGTTTATTGAAAACAACCAGTCCTTGAGCTCCTTGCTCTGTGAGTCCTCGTTGCGAAAGAAAATCTTTGCAAAATCTGCGACCATCTTCGCCCTGTCTTTCAGAGATTGCGCAATCAGGTTGTCGCAATCTGATTTTTCAAGGCCGTGAGGAAAGTCTTCTCTTTTTGTAAAGCATGGCGCAGCGGCACTCATAAATACTACTCCTGAAACTCTGTCAGAAGGGAGATATCTGGCGGCATAGCGCCTCGCTATGGCGCCTCCCATTGAAAACCCCACCAGCGTCGCATCGTGCAAGTCAAGCGCAGTCATTACGCCTTCGATGTCACCGGCAAACGTGTCATAGACGTATCCACTCCACGGCTTATCGGATCTCCCAAAACCCCTTAGGTCAATGCCGACGCAGCGATATCCTTCCCTGTGCAACTGCATGAACTGGTATTCAAATATTTGCTGGCTCAGCGGCCACCCGTGGATAAACACAACAGGCTTCCCACTTTTTCCAGTGTCTTCCACGTAAAGCGATACATCGCCTCGGACCTTGACTAGGGGCATGTCAGTAAAGAGCTATATGCAAATTAATGAGTTTTGCAAATTTATTTGTCTAAATTACTCTGAGGTAAGAAAATATGCCGCATCTTTACAGGAACTTGTTCCAATTCTATAGCGTTTTCAGTAGGAAGGCCTCAGGGTAGAAAAGCCTAAGGTTTCCAATAAACACTTAATATAACGCCGTTGTCAAATACATCCTAGTTCATCAGTATATGAGTACTAGCAGTAGCCCAACAAAGTCAATTGACGTGAGAGGACTTTACTGCCCCGAGCCAGTCTTCAGGACGAAAATGGAGATCGAGCGGCTGTCTATCGGTGATGTACTGAAAATAGTCGCCGACGACCCAGAATCAGAAGAGGACATTTCAAGGTGGGTCAAGCGCAATGGCCACGAGCTTTTGGCAATCAACAAGACCCAGAAAGACCTGGAGTTCATAATTAAGAAGGCGAAATGAGAAAAAATGACAACAGCTGCAGTCGCGAGCCCTGATGTCGTACAACGCATAGGCCAGACGCCACTTGTAGAGCTAAAGTCATTTTCAACGAAGAACGTCAAACTGTACGCGAAACTTGAATGGCACAACCCATTTGGCTCTGTCAAGGATCGAGCGGCGTACTGGATGATAAAGGACGCTGAAAAGCGCGGCATCCTGAAAAAAGACAAGAGCGTAATCATCGAGCCGACGTCCGGCAACACGGGGATTGCGCTGACTGGAATTGCATCTGCACTGGGGTACAGAGTGGAGATAGTGATCCCTGAAAAGGTTAGCGAGGAGACGAAAAACATATTGCGGCACCTCGGCGCAACGCTTCACGAGACTTCTGACGACCTTTGCCCGAGGGTAGGGGCAGGCACGGACCAGAGCATCGCCCTAGCCAAGGCCATATCCAAGCCGAGGCCTGACATTTACTACATGCCAAACCAATATGAAAACGACGCGAATTTCCTTGCCCACTATGAAAGCACCGGGCCGGAGATCTGGAAGCAGACAGACGGCACTGTGACGCATTTCCTGACAGGCTGCGGCACCGGAGGCACAATCACAGGCACGGCGACGTATCTAAAAGAAAAGAACGCGAACGTCAAGGTGGTGGCCGTGCAGGCGCAAAAGAACCACCTGCTCCAAGGGCTGCGGAACTTTGAAGAGTCGGCAATGCCCGACCTGTTCAAAAAGCGCCAATCTGTCGTTGATGGATGGTTGACCGCGACCAACAAGGGTTCTTTTGACGCTGCAAAATTGCTTGCAGAAAAAGAGCGCCTTCTTGTGGGACCTTCGTCCGGTTCGGTCATGGAGTCGATGCTTGCGACTGCGCAAAAGATGGACGCCGGCGTGCTCGTGGGAATATTTGCAGACGACGGCCGCAAGTTCAAGAGCCTCTACGTGCGAGAAGGCGTCTTTAGTGAGCAGGAGTACGACCATGCCCTGAAAAACGCCAAGCACATGTCTAAACTGGCCTATAGCGTTAGTTAGTCTAGCTCGACTGTATCAGACTTTCTGCTTTTTCTTGTTATTGTTGTTGCTATTATTATCGTGCTTTCTTTCAGAGAGCCACCTTTCGACGTCGATTGCGGCCATGCAGCCAAAGCCCGCCGCTGTTACTGCCTGCCTGTAGCGGTGGTCATGGACGTCTCCCGCCGCAAACACGCCCTCGACGCTCGTACGGGTATGCTCTTTGAGTACCAGGTAGCCCTTGTCATCAAGCTCTACCTGGCCTTTGAATATCGACGTGTTGGGCTCATGCCCGATGGCGACAAAGAGGCCGCCAGCACTGACCGTGGTCTCTTTGCCCGTTTTCAGGTTCTTTAGCAATACCGTCGCTACTTTTTTGTCGCCCTTGATGTCGGTGACAACGTTGTTCCACATGAACTCGATCTTGGGGTTCTCCTTTGCCTTTTCCTGCATTATTGCGCTTGCGCGCAGCGTGTCGCGCCTGTGCACAAGCTTTACTGACTTTCCGAATTTTGTGAGAAATGTTGCCTCCTCTACTGCGGTGTCGCCCCCGCCAACGACTACAATGTCCTCGCCCTTGAAAAACGGACCGTCGCACGTTGCGCAGTACGACACTCCACGTCCGCCAAACTGTTGCTCTGCGGCAATGCCCAGCTTCCTGGGCGATGCACCGGTGCAGATGATTACTGCATCAGAATCGTACGTTTCAGAGTGGGTGGTTACTTTGAACGGCCTCTGCTTAAAGTCGACTTGGGTGACCTCGTCGTCGACGATGACCGCTCCAAAGCGTTCGGCCTGCTGGCGCATGTTCATCATCAGCTCCGGCCCGAATATGCCGCTTGGAAAGCCGGGATAGTTCTCTACTTCGCTCGTAGTCATCAGCTGGCCTCCAGGAAGCGTGCCGGAGATCACAAGGACCGCGAGCTTTGCGCGAGACGTGTAAACGCCGGCCGTGTATCCCGCCGGACCCGAGCCAATTATGATGACGTCGTAATGCTTTTGGATGCTTTCGGCCAAACTGGTCAGCTGACTTTCGGCTGACCTCTTAATAATCCGTTCGGAGATCTTCTATGTATCATTATTGTTAAATTATTTATATAAAATACCAAGTGAAACTGAATGATTTATATCAGACGTACGCTTCAGTTAAATCCTTGCCCTTGCAGCAAGCCTGCGGCTGAATTTATTGGCAAGCGACCTGTGTTTTAGGCAGAGCGCGGGGTTTTCTACCTGTGTGCGTATCAAGTCCTCCTGCCAGTGGGCGTTGTACAGCCTGCAAGAGTCGCTTTCGCAGAAAGGCTCTCCGCCTGTGACAAAGAAAAACAGAGCTTGGAGCACGTAACCTGTCGCGACCTCTGTCATTCTCCTGTCGCCATAATCGATGAACCTGCCAGCTAGCCTTTTCTTTAGCGAATTGGCATCTCTGCCAAATTGTGACACATAGAACTCCCTTGGCTTGGCGGGCGCCTCTATGATGCCCGTAGTGGAAATTATCGACGGGGTTCCGCATATCACTGCCCTTGCATGGTAGCGCCAGTCGTCTTCGGAAAACGTGCAGGTCAGCAGCCCAGTGAATATTATGTGTACAACATCACTCTGGAATTTTGGCGCAACTATCCGCTGGAGCTCAAAACCGTCGTACAATGCCGTCGGCCGGCCATACAGGTCGAAATCTTGGTGCTCTTTTGGTTGGCGCTCAAACGGCTGCTTAATATCGGAGATCCTTGCACGTTCAATGTCGTCGTTTCCTGCATTATGGTGGCGCTGAAAGAACGATTTATGTACCTCGAAAACGCAGTTTGGAAAAACCTGCGCTACATTTTCGATCATCTTGTCTAGATCGATGGTATTTATTGATGATGCTTCAGGTTCCGGATACAAGTGGACGCGACGGAAATCCAACAACGAGGAAGTGGAGAAAGGCATGATATCTTGCTTTACTTTTACTTGCCTGACCTAGTCTTACACGTACACATATCTCTCTTTAAATGCAAATCCCTAGTTAGCAATCATGATGGCCGAGTTAATGTTAAAGAAATTAGGTGTAGAAATCGAGCTCACACACTCATTTTTCCGCTCCTGCTTCCTCCATCTCCTCCGGGTTGTCAATCTTGACTCCTGTGTTTGTGCGCGGAACTTCTTCCACTGGTACGCTCTCTTTGCTTTTCTTGACAAAGGGGACTTCCTTCCCTTCCTTTTCCATATCCTCGTTCATGAATTCATTAACCAACAAAATCATAAACGGGTTTTGAAAGTTGCATAGGGTGGTTGGGTTTGCGAGTTTTTGGACTGCCTTTGTGTATGTGCCTACAAGTGCCAAGAAGCGCATTTTGAATTCTGATCATCGTTTTTCTGTTCTGTGGCAGATGCAGGACTTGCAGCGTCTTGGATCAAAACCCGGACGCCATTGGATAATAAACGTAATTAACAATAATACTCTGGTCCGATAAAAATTCGGACCGAAAATAAAAAGGGGTAAGGTAAAGCTCTCTCTTCTATCTGCGGCCGCCAGAGCTTATCTTCGGCGGGTTTGGTACTTCCTTCAATTTGCTGAGCGCCACTTCTGCTGCTTTTTTGCCTGAAAATAGCATCGCGCCAAAGGTCGGGCCCATCCTCGGCAGGCCGTGCGTCTCCGTTACCGACATGCCTGCGGCGATGAGGCCTGGGAAAACCTCACCTGTAAAGTTCACGACGTTGTCCTCGCTTCCCTCCACCCACATCGGGTCCATTCCCTTCCACTTCACATAGCCCCTGTCCATCAGGCGCCTTACTGCCACCGAGTCGTGGCCGGAAGCATCGATCACAAGCTTGCTTTCCAGGGCAACAGGGTCTACGCACGTGATGTTCCTTGGTAGCGCAGAGACGGGCATCCAATTCACTACCACGCCTGCGACCCGCTTGTTCTTGAGTACTAGGTCATCAAACTTTGTCAGCTGGAGGAACCTGACTCCTGCATCGCACGCGCCTGCGATCAGCTTGGAGCATGCATGCGGGCCCCATGTCGCATAGAGGCCATCGCTGATCTTTCTGTATGGCACGCCAAGCTCATCCCAGAGCTTTTGCGCCGGCGCCCTCACTGTCACCGGGTTCATCATGTATCCTCCAACCCAGTAGCCGCCGCCGATGTAATTGTTCTGCTCTACAATCAGGGTGCGCACCCCTGCCTTGGCGAGGTCGCGGCCTGCGGTGAGGCCCGCCGGCCCCGCGCCGATAATGATTACGTCAGAATCGACAAACTCGTTCATGGTCTCGTTAAACATTTGGGCAATTGTCCTAGTGATCTCTTTCTCGCTAGCGTCTGAGAATATCTTGGCCATCAGTGTTATAGCTGCTTCTGGTGGATATTAATAGATTGTTGGGGCGCTTGGTGCGTATGTACGCGTGCATGAGTTTTTCTTATGCCTGCGCCTCTGGACTATGCAAACATTTCTATAAAGTCTGAATACGCCCTGCGCACCTTTGCCCTCTTCGGCGGGTTCTTGAACCCGTACGCGTTTATCACAGGCGCTTTCTTTGAAACAGGACTTTTGGCCATGGCCGCTCTGACCACGTCAAGGAGCACGTTACCAGCATTTGCGCCGTCGCTTGTCCTGAGTGTAAGGTCCATGATTATTTTGGCGCCAAGGAAACCTTCGCTTGACATCCAATAATAGCTGTTGCGGGAGTCGCCTAAAAAGTCTGTGTATTCCGTCGTGCCTGCCACGGACTCGAACTTGTACGGCGCCTCCATGCCAATTGCGCCCGTCTTCATGCTACGCTTTAGCATCTTTATGCGCTCGTCCATAGTGCGCCGCGTCTCCTCGCTCCCGCCAACGTCTAACTGGTAGCTCTTGCTGACGTGCACGCCCCGCTCCACCATAAAATCGATCATGCCCTTGTGGAACGCCGTCCCGCCAAACTGGCTTAGGAGGTCGTCTCCGGCGAGCACGAGTTTCTTTTGAGCAAACTTGCCTGCAAGGGGCGAGTTTGCAAGTTTCGCCGGAGTAGCGTTGATAAACGACGCGCCGGCCTTTAACGCCGCCTTTGCGTATTCTGCAGACGACTTGTCCATCCCTGATGATATCAAATTCAAGACAACGTCTGCGCCAGAATCCTCAAGCGCTTTTGCAAAATCTGGCGCTCTAGTCGAAGTTGTTATCGTTGCAGCTTCCTGCTTCTCCTCACTAATTGGGGCCGCATCAAGAGCGAGTCCTGGGCCGATGGTCACTTTGGATGAAACGTCGCAGTATTTTTTCGTGCTCGCAGTGGCAACTTCTGCCAGCGGTCTGCCGACCTTGGCAGGGCTGACATCAAAGGCGGCAACTATCTTGACGTTTGAAGGGCGATACCCTGCTACCTTTTGATGCCACAGGCCGATAACTTTGTCCTCCTTTGCATTGTTGGTGCTGTAATACTGTACGCCCTGGACAAAAGTAGCTCCCACGTTGCCCACGCCGATGACGGCAACCTTGATGTCTCTTGCTGCCATATACTTGTGAGGCAATAAAGGTGGTGTGGATTTAATCTTTTGCCGGCTTGGTGACGGGTCCCTGGCGGACCTTCATGTCGATCTTGCCAATCATGTCGATCAAGGCCGCCTTGTTGGCGTTGAGGTATTCTTGGCCCCTGTCGCGGAGTTTGATCTGCGCAAGCCTCAGGTCACGGTGTTCCTCGAAAAACTGTTCTATCATGGCATTTCCGTGCTTGGCCGGGCTTATCAGTTCGTCAAAGCATTGTTTTGTCGATTCGAGGTCGCCATGCTCGACAGCCTCTTTGGCCTTGCCAAGAACCTCGCTGATATCCTTGAGCTCCTGCACGGGGGCAGACATCTGCCTTTCCTTGCCAAACAGGCCTACACGCTTTGTGACGCCGACCTTATCTGCGATCTCTTTTGTGATCTCGTAGTATTCTTCCAAGCCGGTGATATTGCGCTTTTCCCTCTTTGTCAGGAGGCCCTTCATCGACAGCCTCATTATGGCATCCTCGACTTCGATCTTGTCGATGCCGGTCAGCCAGACTATCTTGCCGACATAGTCGTACCCCTGCCTTATCGCTTCTAGGACGACGACTTCGATAATCCTGCGGAACCCTTCTTCTGCACGGGCATTTTCAAAGTCCCTATCCTTGACTGCCTTGCGCGCGTTTGCAATGTCTATCTCTATGGAGCGCTTTAGCGCTTCTAGGCCCTCATCGACCCTGCCTGACAACGTCAGGTAGCACGCCCTATTGTACCACGCCATGCCGTCGTTGGGGTCGATGTCTACTGCCTTTTCGCAGCATTCGATTGCCTTTTCGTAGTTCTTTAGCTTGTAGTACGCCAGCCCCTTGAGATTCCACGCTTCAGCATTGTTGACGTCGACTTCAAGGGCCCTGTCATATGCAGAGATGGCAACGGTGTCCTCGCCCATGTGAAAATGCGCATATCCTTTCTTTACCCATGCGTCTACATACTTGGGGTCGATCCTGAGCGCCAGCTCGAAGCACCTTATGGCGTCGAGCATCTTGTCGTTTGACATATAGTTCTGTCCCTTCTTGAAGAGGTCACGTTTCTGGAACTCCGAGTCGGAATAATTTGGCACATGCTCACGCTCGGAATGGGCCTCGTCCCTGCTATTCGCAGCACTATTGCCCTTTCCAAAGAATCTGCCCATTAATCTAAGCTGACTCAGATCGAAGATAAATAGATTATGACTGCAGAAAACGCTGACGTAATCTTGTCTCGAAATTCGTTGCAATCCTAAAATACACAGAAAAGGCAGTCGAAACTGTCTGTGCAAAACTGTAGCGAACCTGTACTGTTGGACGGCCGTACGCCGCTTTTCGGGACATCATCGATACACATCGATACAAAAAAAGGACACTATAACCTTACGGACGTATGTCCTGTGTCAGTCTATATTGTGTATATGTGTGTATATAGTCTCATCAGACACAAAAAATAATAGTAGAATGTCCAATAGAGTCAAGAACGTATATGCGCTGTGCTCGTTGCGGTATAGAAATTTACAACGACTATAAATGGTACATCTGTCTGTCTGGATTGCGGCAAGCCTGTGTGTTCTAGTTGCAGCGGGACCGAGTCCTTCAATAACCAGAAACGCCCACTAGATGCTTGACGCATGATGTTGCTACAAGGCATAACAATTGCATGCAATACGATTATCGTCTGACTAAATAGCAGAATATTCTTCACTTGAGGTGCTAACACTATTGCATAATTTTGTCACTTTACAAGCACTTGCCGCCCTGCTGTTCTTGGTCTTTGTGTTGCCGGACGTCCCAGCCGCCGCGGCAGTAAAAAACACGTTGTCTGGCATTCATGCCTACCTAACCCAAGGCGGAGCATCTCCGATGAGGAATTCTTATTTTGAAATTCTAGAAGGGTGTGGATTATTCGATGTGCTGACGTGCACAATATCGACAGGGACGACGGACCTCGACGGTCTTTTCATCGTAACATTTACCGGCGACTATGTTTGTTGGGTCCGGTCCTTTGCAATGGTTCCAGATG
>DASZTR010000135.1:0-7830 GCA_035547955.1 Nitrososphaera sp.
GTCGTCATGTTCGACGAGACGATGATATTGCCTGCCATCCCGGATTTCATACGCGATTTCCACATCTCCTATAGCACCTCGTCGTGGATACTAGCGTCTTACATAATTGCAGGTGCCGTAATGACTCCCATTGCTGGCAAGCTATCCGATATCTATGGCAAGAAAAAGATACTGCTAATAGTGATGGCAATCTACGCCGTAGGAATCATTTCGGGCCGGTTTGCCCACAGCATTGAGATTATGGTTGTGGCAAGGGTGGCGCAGGGAGTCGGGATGGCGATGTTCCCTGTCGCCTTTGGTATCATTAGAGAAGTATTTCCAGAGAAAAAACTCGCACTGGCCCAGACCATATTCAGCTCCACGTTTTCCGGTGGGGCCGTCATCGGCCTTGTGGTCGGCGCTGCCATAATTCAGAACTTTGGGTGGCAATCAACGTTTCTGGCCATACTGCCTGCGGCAATCGCACTCTTGCTGGTGATAGTAAAGTTCGTACACGTCCGGCATGTCGTCGTCGCCCCTGCTCCAATGGAGGGAACCAATGTCAACTCGTTGTCCAACATCCAAAAAATCGACATAAAGGGGACAATAGCCCTTGCGGCCACAATTGTCACTTTCTTGGCGGGGATATCTCTACTAGAAACCCATAGCGACAACTCGACGTACATGCTCGCCTGCCTCTTTGCAGCGTCAGGGGCGTCTCTGGCGGCATTTATAGCCATTGAAAAGAGGGTGCAAATGCCCCTGCTCAACCTCAAGATAATGACCAGCAAGCTCTTCCTCCCGCCGGTCATAGTCATAATGCTGGTCTTTATGTCCATGTTCATGGTGTATCAGACAATCCCTGTCATGGTGAGGAGTCCCCAGCCGCTCGGATTTGGCGGAGACGCGATAAACTCGGCGCGGGTCCAGTTGCCCTTCATGGTCGTGCTGCTTGCAGGGACAGTCATGTCCGGCTTCCTATTAAATAAAATAGGGAACGTCCGGCTACTGCTGATAGGCACCACAATCAGCACACTCGGGTTCTTTAGCCTGTTTGCGTTTCACTCTACGGAAAACATCGTGTCTGTCGGGCTGGGGATAATCGCGGCCGGGCTTTCACTTTCGATCACTGGGGCGTTCAACGTGATACTGCTTTCGGTGCCGATACAGGTGACCGGCATCGCCCTTGGGATGGCGATGCTCCTCAACCTGGTCGGGATGTCGATTGGTCCATCATTTGCCGGCATGTTCCAGCAGCTAGACCAGGGGACCGTCCCGGGGGTTCCGGGAACGTTTCCGACAGAGAACGCGTACAATATGATATTCATCACAGCCGCGCTGGTGTCAATCGCGTCCGTCGCGATGGCGCTTTCAGTGGCAAGGAGAAAGATCGCGCCTGCAATGACAACCGGCGACCCTAGAGGATCGACGGGCGCCGGCGGACATTATTGAAAATACAACACAGCAGTGGCACTACTATCGCTCTATCACAGGATAAAGCAGATGTATATGAGGAGTAATGCGTGTGTGTATTTGACGTGGTCTGACAATACAATAGATATTTTTTGATCAATCTGTCAGGAACCGTGACAGCTTGCCACCTCTATTATTTCCCCTGATGGCCGACTGGGCCGCTGCCAGTATCGCGATTGGTATCCTGTGTGACGAGGCGCTCACGTAGTCCAGCCCTATAGTGGTGCAGAACTCGATAGACTTGGGGTCGCCACCGTGCTCGCCGCAGATGCCTATCTCCATGTCCTTTTTCACCTTCCTTGCCATTTCTATTGTCATCTTCATCAGCCGCCCGACGCCCTTCTGGTCGATGCTCTGGAACGGGTTGACGCCGATGACTCCTTTTTCAAGATAGAACGGCAGGAACTTGCCCTCCGCGTCCTCCCTGCTAAAACTGAACGTGGCCTGCGTGAGGTCGTTTGTGCCAAAGCTGAGAAAGTCGGCGACTTGTGCTATCTCGTCTGCCACCAGGCACGACCTGACAACTTCGATCATGCTCCCAAAGACTATCTTGAGCTTGATCTTGTGGCTGTGCTCTGTCTCGCGTTTTACGGACTCGAACATGTGCCTGACGGTCGCAAGCTCATTGACGGTTGCCACCTGCGGTACCATTATCTGCGATTCCACTTTCACTCCGTCTTTGGTGAGGTCGGCTGCCGCCTCGCACACAGCGCGTATCTGCATCTCGTATATCTCGGGGAACGTGATGCCCACCCTGACTCCCCTGTGGCCTAGCATCGGATTTATCTCAGAAAGCTCCCGCACGCGCCTGAGCATCTTTTCGCGCTTGAGCATCTCTGCCTCCGCCCGATGGCCGCCCTCAGATTTTAATTCAAAAATCTGCATCATCAGGTCTTCTTCCTTTGGGAGGAACTCGTGCAGCGGCGGGTCAAGGAGCCTTATCGTCACCGGTAGCCCCTGCATCTCCTTCAGTATCGCCATAAAGTCGGACTTCTGCAGGCGCCCAAGCTCTGCCAGCGCCTTTTCGCGCTCTTGCTCCGTCTCGGCCATGACCATCCTCGTAAAGAGCGCGATCCTGTCGTGTTGGTTGAACATGCGCTCGGTCCGGCACAGGCCGATACCTTCTGCTCCGTATTTTCGCGCCAAGGTGGCGCTCTCGGGGGTGTCAGCGTTTGCGCGTATCTTTATCGCCTTCATCTCCGCAGACCACTGCAGGATCTCCTTGAACTCTGACGTTATCTCTGGGGCGACGGTTGGAACCTCTACCGTGTAGACCCTGCCCGTCGAGCCGTCGATGGTTATCTTTTGGCCTTCTGTGACGGCCACCCTGCCGGCGACGGAGAAGCTTGCGCCCCTCTCCGGGTCTATTTCTATTTGCGAGCAGCCAACCACGCACGGCTTGCCCATCCCCCTTGCGACCACCGCCGCATGGGACGTCTTGCCTCCTCTTGTGGTCAGTATGCCGACCGACTGGAAGAACGCTGGCACGTCGTCCGGCTTGGTGTCCTCCCTAACCAGGATGACCTTTTCGCCCCGCTTGCCCATCGCCTCTGCCTTAGCAACGTCAAAGATTGCGACGCCGCTTGCCGCACCCGGAGACGCCGCGATGCCTGTCGCCACCGGCTTTTGCCTGACGCGGTGTCCGTCAATCCTGGGGTAAAGAATCTGCTCAAGTCCCTCCGGATCAATCCTCTGCAGCGCCTCGACTTTGTTGATCAGGCCTTCGTGGTACATGTCTACTGACGTCTTGACGCTTGCCCCTGCGCTCATCTTGGCGGTCCTAGTCTGCAAGATGTACAATTTTCCCTGCTCTACCGTAAACTCGACGTCCTGGCACTCCTTGAAGTGGTTTTCAAGTTTCTGGCAAACCTCGCTCAACTCGCCAAACGCCTGCGGCATCTCTCTTTCCATCTGGTCGATGTGGCTTGGGTTTGCCTTGCCTGAAACCACGTCCTCGCCCTGCGCATTGACGAGGTAGTCCCCGTACAGTTTTTTCTCGCCCGTCTCCGGGTTGCGTGTAAACACAACGCCGGTCGCGCTGTCGCTGCCCTTGTTGCCAAACACCATCGCCACTATGGTGACTGCTGTGCCGTTTGCCATGTCCGGCGTGATGCCGTACTGCCGGCGGTACTCCACGGCGCGCTTGCCGTTCCACGAGCGGAACACTGCGTCGATTGCAAGCTCTATCTGTTTGTATGGGTCGTCCGGGAACCTCTTGCCTGTCGCCTCGCACAGTGAGCGAAAAGACGCAATTACCTGCCGCAGCGCCTTTTCCTCTGGGATTGTAGCGGCGCCGTTGTTGCTTTTATTTTCAGCAAACACCTTTTCAAACTGCCTGTCGTCGGCGCCGAGCACTATTTTGCCAAACATCTGGATGAACCGCCGATAGGCGTCGAGCGCAAACCTGATGTCGCCTCCGCTCTGCGCGGCAAGGCCCTCTGCCGTCTGGTCGTTTAGGCCGAGGTTGAGGATGGTGTCCATCATGCCCGGCATCGACACCGGCGCGCCGGACCTCACTGAAACCAAGAGTGGGTTTACCGGGTCGCCGAATTTCTTGCCCGTCTCAGACTCTAGGCGCCGGATGGACTTGCGCACCTCATCCATCAGGCCATCAGGCAAGCGCTTGCCTGCCTCGTAAAACTTTTCGCAAATGTCAGTCGTGATTATGAATCCTGGCGGGACCGGCAGGCCCAATTTCTTCATTTCGGCAAGGCCGGCGCCCTTGCCCCCAAGGAGCGCCCTGTTCTTGCCGTCAGCCTCGTCAAAGAAGTATATCGGCTTGACTATCCCACTTGTGCTCATGTCTTTCTTTCTTGCGGATAAAACTTGCCGTTTGCTGGTTTAAAATGTTATGAGCATTGTAGGCATGGTACCGATAGTTTCAAATCAATGCCTGTTCAGAGCTATCCGCGTCATAATCGCCTTGGCGGACCCCGGCCTCTCCGTGTCTATGCTCATCGAGTTCCTCGACCTCGTAGGCACTGCCGCGTTTGCGGCCACCGGGGCATTCAAGGCGGTGGAGCACAGGGCCGACGTGGTCGGAGTTATCATACTTGCCACGATAACCGGCGTCGCCGGCGGCGTCCTGCGCGACGTGATATTTGGCAGGATACCACCGGTTGCAATAGCAAATCCGCTCTACGTCGCAATAACGATAGGCGTAGCTGTCGCTATCTTTTTCCTCTACCGGTCGTTCAAACACTACGAAGGGGTAATCCTGAAATTTGACGCCGTCGGCCTTGGCGTTTTTACCATAATCGGCGCGTCGTTTGCCTACAGCATGTTCGGGCTCAACTTCCTTGCAATGGCGTTTGCCGGCATGGTAACTGCGGTCGGCGGAGGCATCCTGCGCGACGTCTTTGTAAACGAGGTGCCAATCGTGTTCGTCAAAGAGCTGTACGCGTCTGCAAGCTTTGCCGGCGTCGCCGCGTTCTTTGGGATGCTTGCCTTCGGCATCGAAGTCAGCGTCGCGGCGGTGCCGTGCATAGCGCTTGTGACCGGCCTGCGGATGCTCGCCATAAAGCGCAACTGGAACCTGCCAAGGTCTAGACTCTAGCCTCGTACACTGCGTTTACCGGAGTCTTGGTCGCGAGCCTGAATCTGGTAAAGCCGCCTTTCTCTACAACCTCGCGTATCCTTTTTTCTCCAGCCTGCGCGCCAAGCCCCGGCCCACCCTGCGCGAGTGACGCCGGCACGCATATCGTAGTCGATGCAGAGTAGAACAGCCTACCGAGCGGGTGGAGGTTATCCTCAAGCCTGTCCCCTGCATATGGCTCTACTATGAGCATGGTGCCGTCCTTCTTCTTGAGTGCCCTGTACGTGTGCGCTGCAGCGCCATGCGGGTCGACCATGTCATGCAGGCAGTCAAAGAAAGCGACTACATCATAGTCGTCACCTTCAAAGTCTGTCGATCTAGCGACTTGGAACGTGACCCTGTCGGCGACGCCCTCTTTCTCTGCCTGCTGCCTTGCGTGCTCTATCGAAGGCCCGTGATAGTCAAACCCGTAGAACCTGGAGTTTGGGTACGCCTTGGCCAGCAGTATCGTTGACGCGCCGTGGCCGCAGCCGACGTCTGCCATCTTGGCACCTCCTCTTTTCAGCTTGGCCTCCACGCCGTCGAGCGCCGGTATCCAGTTCTTGACCAGGTTTTCGTTGTACGCCGGCCGGAAAAATCGCTCGGTGCCCTCGAACAGGCATTTTTCGTGATCGCCCCACGACAGCCCCCTCCCTGTCTTTACGGCCTCTGTTATCTTTTGCTCGTCCTTGAAAAGCGACACTAGGATCTGGAACCCTCCCTGCATGAACGCAGGGCCTCCTTCCTGAGCGAGAGCCATCGCCTGCTCCTCCGGCAGAGTATACGTGTCCGTCCTTGCGTCATAGGTTACGTAACCGCCTGCGGCCTGGCTTGCAAGCCACTCTTTAATCATGCGCGGGTTGGTGCCCGTCTTATGTGCAAGGGCTTCAGAGGTCATGGCACCCGCCCCTGCCATGGCCCTGTACAGGCCGAGCCTGTCACCAATAAACGCAAGTAGCGCCCCGATCCCTCCTCCCATGTCGCCTACCACTTTGCCGATAAACTCATTTAATTTTGTCTCGTCAACTACCATGAACGGTTATGTGCGGAATTGGGTATTTAAGAAATTTTCCAGATCCTTATAGAATTTCTTTACCCTGCGTACATTCTCTATTGTAATGGCTTTATCATGCCCTGCGCAAGCTCTGCTATTTTGTCAGGCCATGATTTTGCTTTAATTATCCCGGAAGCGACAAGCACGCCGTGCGAGCCAAGCTCCATCGCCTTTGCCACGTCGCTCCCGTCGGTGATGCCTGCGCCGCAGATCACCTTTGACCTGCCATTCCCTGCCGCCTCTATCGACTCTGTTATGATGGCGGGATTCTCCTTTGACACCGCCCTGCCAGAGCCAATGAGTTCCGGCGGCTCGATCGCGATAAAGTCCGGCCCCATTTCCTTTGATATCTTGGCGACCTCGTCAGGCGTCTGGGCGCACACTATTGACGTCATGGAGAGCGCACGCAGCCTCTTTACCAAGCTCGCAATGACATCTGCTGCACCGATCCTATGCTCACTATGGTTTATGAGCGAGCCGGACGCGCCGTACGACTTGGCGACTTCTGGCACGAAAAATCCCGTGGTGGATCCCTGCTGCGCATCGTCAACGTGCTGGCATACAACCTGGATTCCTTCGATGGTCTTGCAGACGAGCGCGAGCGCTGGCTGCGGCGGCGCAAGAACTATTTCTACGTCCAGTTTCCTCGCGATACCCTGTGCCGCATGCGCGAGTTCCAGCGTCTTTTCTAGTGGCGATGACGCCTCGCCATAGTTTTTGAAGTTGATGATGAAGGGCCGGTTCATCGACGCTTGCCAGCTTCTTTGCCCTTCTTTGGCTCGTCAAGGTCGCGGAACTTGGATTCCAGCTTGCTCATGCGCGCCTGGTAGCCTTTATTGTATTCCAGCTCTTCCGGTATGAGGGTTGCAGGGTGGATAAAGCCCTGGTTGCGCATTATCATAGCGCGCTCGGCAGCCCACATGCGCTGCAGGTCCCAGTCGACGGTGCCAAAGCCGTCGTGCGGGCCAGTCAGCTTGCCATTGTGCATGCTGAAAAGCAGACATGAAACTATTGGTATAGAATAGTTGAGGCTTGCAGGCGAGTTGAGCTTCACGGGTTGCAGCGGCATATGGTGGCTCCCCCTGGTGTTGCCAGCAACGTAGTGCGGGTCGTTAAACGCGCTCCCTGCCTCTTCGGTGGCTGGAAAGTTCTTTTGCGTTCTCACTATCATTATCGGATCGTCCTTTCCGACGTAGGTGCCAGCGATGTTGTGCAGGCGGTCCGTCGACGCCGATACGATCTGCTCTGCCATGTCTGCCGAGAACACCGCCGAGACGACATACCTGCCGGGGTACATCAGGGCTGCTTCAAGCTCTGCCTTGTCTTGCCACATCTTCAGGTCGGCTACCTTGCCGGACATGACGTCCATTATACGGAACACAACTCCCTCTGCAAGGCGCTCGTTTATCAAAAGGCCGGTGTTGCTCCTTGCGTCGACAAACATCCTCCAAAGCGGGAAATTGTACGCTCCCGGCTCGGTCTTGTCCGCCGCAAAAATGCAAAACACCTCGCTTGGGCGCTCCTCCATCTCTATCTCCGCCACCCCCGGTCCCATCCCCTTGACGTTGCCCGAGAACGAGTCCTTCAGAAGGTCCTGGCCGGCGCCGTACAGCCCCTGCTCTTTTGCTACCTTTGTCCCCTCTGTAAATGCGTCCCACGCCAGCTTGTGGATCTTTTCGTTGTCGGCTCCGAGCGTGTGGGTCATTATGATGTGTATGTCGTCGCCGCTAAAGCCGATGTAATGATCGAT
>DASZTR010000136.1:0-20944 GCA_035547955.1 Nitrososphaera sp.
ACAGGGTGGAGGCCAGAGTCATGTCGGTCCAGCCTATGCCCCGGGCGATGATGGCCATGATAGAATTTTTTTTGTCGGCTATCTGTACAAGGCGATACATAACGAGCGCGAACTACGGCCCCTTTCCACGCTCTGGGGGGAGCGACAGTCGGTGGTGCCGTCAGGCTTTAACGCTAAGACGCACTTTGACGTAGTGCGACCGCCAAGAATCAGATAGAGCATGCCCGGAGTGGGCTTGAAGACCTTGGTATCTCGCCGGCGTTCCTCAACATCCCTGACAACAGGATCGAGAACAAGACTATCGCTCGCGAGTACGTTTCGAGGCTGTGGTAGGCAAAACTTGACGGCTCCTTGGCGGAAAAAGCCCTTGTCGAAGTAATTGCAGATGTATGGGAAAAAACGAGAGAAAACATGGCGATACTCTGATGAGCGTGTGTAAATGCGTTAATGTATGCGTATGTGCAGTATGTATGTATATTAGTCGCTCCAGAAGCCCCTGGTAATCACGTACTGCTTTTCTGCCTCGTATATACTGCGGTACATCTGGTCGTCGTCGATGTAGTTGCGAAGTATCCTGGCCGCCGTATCTGCGCCGACGCCGTGGCCCGCAAGGACGACCAAAGCCTTTCTACCAAAGTTGTTGACAAGCGACGCCACCTTCCACGCCCGCTCGAAACGGTGGTTCTCCTCTTCTGACAATTTTTTTCCACCTTCTAGTCTGCGTTGGATTATCTTTGACAAGTCATAGTCAGACCAGAATGTGACAGTGACTAGCTTTGACCTGCAAGAAGGACATGCTATCTCCTCCGGCGCTTCCCTCGTCTCCATCATGCGCTCCCACTTGCCGCACCGGATGCAAACCAGCCTGTGCTTTGTCTTTTCCAGCCTCTCCTTTACGAGCTCTATGACACCCTTTTCGATGCTCTGGGGTGCTGCGGCGGATTTTGCAGAGTGCTCCATTATCGGCCTTGCAAGATCCGAGAATTTCGTGACCTCAAGCCAGTGGACCTTGATTGCGCCCACTTTGATCTCTGTAAGGATTTTTCTTGCCTGCTCGATATCGTATTTTTCGTGCATGAGCTCCCTTATTGACTCGGAGCTGACCGGGGTCTTGGAATACCTGTCGTATATCATGCGCGCTGCCTTTTTGTCGTACACTGCCTCCCTTGCAATCATCCCAAACCTCTTGGCTACCATCCACACCTTCCAGTTAATCTGGTGCGTACCAGAAAGTGATGCGATTATCACCGGCTCCAGGTCGTAGACATCGTTGAGCGCGGCTTCGATCCTGCCCTTTGCCATCCTTGCGCTTGACGTGAGCATTATGCGATACGCGTCAGAGCGCGACTCTACTACGTAGCCGAGCTGCGACGAAAGTATAGTGGAGAGCAGGGATGCAAGGGTGTTGTTCACTTTTGATCCAAAGGCAGAATGTATGACTAGCATGTTGCGCGCGGTGAAACTTTCCACGACGACGTTTTTTGCGTCGGGGACGATGCCGAGCGATCTAGTAGCGTCGTCGACAAGATCAGTCGATAGTTTGAGTATGCCTTTTGCAGCCCTCTTGCGGATGCTGCCGACCTCCTCTGCCGTCCTTGTGTCGACGGGTATCATTTCACCTACCCAGTAAGGTATGTTTATGGCCGCGCCGTGCAGCGGCTCTACGTTTACCACCATCCTGCCCTCATCGACAGAGAGCACGCGCCACTGCGAGCCTTTCAACACAAAGACGTTGCCCCGCTCGCCATAATCGCCTACGAACTGCTGGTCAAGGGTCCCAATCCTGCGTTTGCTTATAGTATCGACGACCTCGAATTTCAGCACGTGCGGTATCATAGACAGGTTCTCAAAATAGTATTTGTACGCCTTGACCTTGCGCGTGTATGTTCTATTATCTCTGTCGTATTTTATCACATTGCTACCTGAAAGTATTTCAAGGCAGCTTTCAAGGTTAAAGACGCTGATGTTGCGGAATGGGTATGCCCTGGTGACCAGCTCGTACGCGTCCTCCACCTTGATAGGGTCACGCGTCTGCATGGCGAGGCCGACAAGGTGGTGCGCCATCGCGTCGAGCGCGCCCTCATGCATCTTTTGTTCCTCTATTGAGCCGTGCTTCATGCGATTTATGATTGCAAGTGCCTCTATCTCGTCGTCGGCATTGTTTGTGACTATTAGCCCCTTGGCAAAGGTGCGCTGCTTGTGCCTGCTGCGGCCTATCCTCTGCATCAACTTTGACACCTGCCTTGGCGAGCCGTAATGTATCACGAGGTCGACAGAGCCGATGTCAAGGCCGAGCTCAAGGGAGCTCGTGCATACCACTATCCCTGCTTCGCCAGCGCGCAGCGTGTTTTCAGTCTCCTCACGCATCTCCTTCGAGAGCGAGCCGTGATGTATGTCCACCTTGATTTCAGATTGGTTCTTCAGTATCGTGCCCAGGTACTCTGCCTCGTCGCGGGTGTTTGTGAACAGCAGGACTGAGCCTTCCACTTTGCTTTCCTTGACGTACTGGGTGATAAAATGAGCGACGTTGTTGAGCGAGCCCTTAACATACTTGACCTCGATGTCGTATCCTCTTGCCGAGCCGTCTATCAACACCGCGTTCTTTCTGCCTGCACCTGACACAAATTGCGCGGCCTCCTGTAGGTTGCCTACTGTCGCCGAAAGTCCGATCCTTGAGACCTGCCTCTGCGACACGGCCTGCAGCCTCTCTAGGGATATCGACAGGTGCGAGCCCCGCTCAGACGGCACCAGCTCGTGCACCTCGTCTACAATGACATATTCGAGTCCGCGAAGAGCTGTAAGCATCTTATCGCTTGTCAGGACCACGGCAAGCGACTCGGGCGTGGTTATCAAGACGTCCGGTGGGTTGTCCACTATTTTCCTTTTTGCGGCAGCCGTGGTGTCGCCGTGCCGTATCTCCACCCGCAGGCCGTCAGATTCTGCATACTTTACGATCCTGCGGAGCACGTCGTTGTTGAGGGCGCGCAGCGGCGTTATGTATATCGCCCTGATGGTCCCCTGCTTCCCGCCGCTTGTTTTTGCATGGGACAGCATTGAAAACACGGGCATCACGGCCGCCTCTGTCTTGCCAGAGCCAGTGGGTGCCACAAGCAGGCAGTTTATCTTCCTAGAGATGACCGGGAGCGCCTTTCTCTGGATAGTAGTTAGCTCTGCAAATCCTTCCGTGGAAAATTTGTCCCGGATTTTCTGGTCAAGAAGCTCTACGCTTGTCACCGTCTGTTGCATCTGCAGCTGGGCGCTGTTGCTGCTGTTGTTGTTGTTTTGACCTGCCGCCACTTGATTTTTCATAGACCATGATCGCGAAAAGACCGACTACAAAAAGCCCTATGGCGACGCCGACATACGGGCCATAATTTGCAATCGTTTCGCCCACCATTACTACCACATCTGATGTGCGTCAATAAATACATTCGGTTTCTTTCTGGAAAAAGAAAAAGGGAAAAGGCCTATCCGGCGGTTTTATTTTTCAGCCGGACAGAGTTGATTTGTCGTTATGCGAGCGCCTTCTCTACCAGGTTGAGCTTGTCGAGTATGTTGTCAACGTGCGCGTTGATCTGATCCGCCGGAACCTTCTCCTTTATCATGTCCCTGAGCTGGACCCTCATCAGCTGCTCCATATCGTCCTTGAGCTGCATTTGGCCTGCGTCGACAAGCGGTCCCTCAACATGCTCAAAGTTGTCCAAGTAGGCTTCTACCGCAAGGCTGTCTGCCTGTGTATAGTTTCCTGCCGCATAAGCCTGCTTGAGCTCGCCAAGGAGCGTCCTTATCTTCTCGACAAACTCTACGGAGGTCATCTCGTGTGCCACCGTCTTGATGCCTGCACCTTCTTGGATCTCGTGGATGGCCCCTTGTGCAAGGGTGTCTATGGCCGCAGGCTCTTTTACGTCCTTAACACTCGCATTGAGGTCTGCAAGGATCATTCTTGCCTCTTCCGCTTCGTGCGTCGAAAGCTGGTTCTGGAACGTCCTGAACAGTACATCGGCTCTGGCCATAAACGCCTGCGCGTCTTGGTATTCTACCATCTGGATTATTTTGCCGCCCTGGACGCCCTCGGCGTACTCCTCCTGCATCGCAGACAAGAGCGCGTTGGCAACTGCCGCTCTGAACTTAAAGTCTGACCACGTACTAGGAGTGACTACGTCTGATGTCGCGGCGTTGAGCAGCCTAGTGATCTTGGCCACTTGGAACCTGGTCTCGCCGGTCGTCATATTCTTGACGGTAGCTGCAAAGCTAGTAAGGCCGGATTCAAGGTTGGTGCCGAGCGCCGGGTCGTGCTCGTTTACTGCCTCCTTTAGGAGGGCATAGTGCTCTGCTATTGGATGGGTCGCATGAGCCGTGGCAAGCGAGTAATCGTTGTTCTTAACATCTATTATCGCCTGCGACATGTGGCCCTTTATCATCTCGACGTTGGCCGCAAAGTTTACTGCCTCTGCATCGACCTCTACGCCATGATCGATGCTAAAGGCGGCCATGAACTTGTTGTTCATGGCATCGACTTGGGCCGCTATCTGCGCGGGCTCTGCCTTTGCAGCCACAAGCCCGTTCAGGTCACCAAAGAACTCTTCAATTTCTTTTGCATCCTCCTGGTCGCCACCGGCCTTTATTCTGTCAAATATCACCTGCGCCCTGTGCATGAAGGCGTTTGCGTCCTGGTACTCTATCATCTGTATGTTGGTGCCATTTGCAACACCTTCCTTATACTCCTCTACAGATGTACTCAAAAGTCTCATCGCAGCTTGAGCCCACAAGGTGGTGCTATTGTTGATGCTTTCTTTGCCGACAACCTCTGCCATTGCGCTGTCTAGGCTGGCGTTGATTTCTGCAACTTTGGCCTTGGCATCAGCCGCAGTCATGTTCTGCCATCCTATTTGTGCATACAGCGCATCCAAATCGCCTTCAAGCTTGGCGTCCAATGCCGCGTCGGCTGCCTGTATGTCGCCCTTGATGAGCGTATAGACCTCTGCCACTGGATGGCCCGCGTGGGCTACAGCCAGCGTGTTGTTGCCTGCGTCCTTGTTCTCTACGGCCTTTTCAAGGTGGCCGCGGATGTACTCGATGTTTGCAACGAAATCCACCGGCTCGTCCGTTTGGGAAAATGCCTTTGTTATCCCGATAGCTCCTGGTCCTGAGACTGTGGTGGCGGTAGCTATCGAGCCTACAAGCAATGCCAGAAGAGCCAGTGATACGACCCTTCCTACTTTAGCGTATGCCATGCCGGGCAAGCTTGTCGGATTGCTTATAAATCAAATCGCGTTTTTCGGTAGCGAGAACAGGAACTATGGCGACTGGACGTCGCAGCCATGTGGATAGCTACCACCGTCGCAAATCCTATCGCGACTCTTGATCCGAAGCCGACGTACAAATACGCGGGAGAAAACGGAAAGGAAAATCGCGGTCCAGGAGGATGTTCTCTGCTGCTTCTGCTCTTTATGGGCGCGCTATCGAGCGAAGCAAGTGTACGTCGTTCTTTTCAAACTGGAGGAGTATTTGGTCGCGGGACAGGTTGAACTCCATAGATTTTATCTTGCTCCTGTAATAGACGACCTTCTTGCCCTTGCCATCGAGCTCTATCTTTTCTACAAAGAGTATGCCCACGTCCTGCAATTTTTTTATTTTCTTGTACGTCGAGCTGAGCGGAAGGTTGTTTTCAATTGATACTTGCGCAGCCGTCTTTGACGTGTCTATCGTAGACATGATCAATCTGTACGAAACGCCGTCCACAAGCTCTTGCAAAAGGGGCATCGCGGTAGCGTGGCTGTCAAACGTAAGTGCATTCACCGTCAATTAGGACGGCCTAATTAGGTAAGCCTAAGTATTTAAACAATCTTGCGACTTGCAGTCGGCTTTAGCATCGAATTAAGAAGAGAAGTCCAATCATACGTCACTCTCATTCCGGAGGTTAATTCGCTTGTCTGCCGTTATTGCAGCTCGGCAAATATCGTAAGGAACTGTGTATGCCACAACAAGCATGGTGACATTCAAAAGCACACGTTCAAGGACTGCAATCTCTCTTTTACGCTCAATATCGGGTTTGAAAATATGCACGCAACGCCACAAATGATCACGTCGGCCATGCAACTCTATTTCAGTGGTGAGAGTCTAAGGAACGTACAAAAGTTCCTTCCGTTGCAGGGATTGAAGGTTAGCAATGTAGCTGTTTTGAAATGGATAAAGAAGTACGTTATCCTTATGCAGGACTATTTGCAGAAAGTCACGCCGAACCTCTCTAGCACATGGTGCACCGATGAATTGTATGTTAAGGTCTCAGGAGATACAAAGTACCTTTATGCTTTGATGGATGACCAGACGCGCTTTTGGATTGCACAACAGATAATTGAAAGCAAGTATGTTCAGGACGTGCGCCCTATGTTCAGAAAAGGCAAGGCGATTGCTGGCAAGAATCCACAAGTATAATCAATGGCGGCGCACAGAATTTCCACGTCGCATGGAAAAAGGAGTATCTCATGATAGCAGGTCCGCGTCTTGATTTCAACGTTGAGTTTGGCGCCCGTTAGAACGAAAGATATTTGATAACACATAATTTTTGGTCTATGCTTCTCTGTTGTTACTCACTTCCATATGCTTGACATGGCATGCATCTTAAATAGAACAAAACCTCTTTCCTGGTTAAATGATAAAGCAAAAGCACATCTATGCGTGCACTAACTGCGGAGTCATTTTTACGCTGAGCGCAGTGACCCAGAAAACAAACATCTGTCCTGTGTGCAAATCTCCTCGCATGGACAAGATAGAGGGGTTTGATTACAATTAATCAAATACACCCGATTGCTAATCGTGCTCCCCAAAAATTAGAACACTGACAGATTTTTGACCATCTTGGCAAAGCACGCAGGGCAAGAGAGCGATGTTCTTATGCAATGGATGTTGATATCCTTCTGCAACATGGCTTTCAAGTGCAACAAGTGCAACATGGAGTTTGACAACAAGGAGCGCCTAGAGCGCCACAAGCAGGTGCACGGCAGAAAACCCAAAGTGCGCTATGCCGGTTCGATGAACTTCGACCAGGTCGGGGTTTAGCTAACTCTCGATTTCTTGACGCCTGACTATGAGCAGGGCAACTCCAAAAGAGCCTGACAGTAGGCCCGCTATGAGCAAGTTGGGATAATGGACAGAAAATGCGGGCTGGATATGCGCGGTGCTGCAGCCTCCTCTTCCACATCTTGGCTTGAAGGATTCCTTGTCAAAACTACCGATCAGCAGCTGTGAAAAAGCGCCCACACTGACGTTTAACAAGAGCCCCGCGGCAATTATGGCTCCCACGCCAAGCATGATGAATGGTTTCAATCTGCCATCATCCTCATCCCTTGATAATAATGCAATAGCAATAATGTTGTCTGGTGCTGTTGTTGGCCTTCCTTCTTTCTGCCAGCATCAAACAAGATAATGCAGGACATGAATAAAAATCTACTAGATGAAGCAGGTGCACCGTGACAGCAGCCCTCATGGGCGAGGCGCAAACTCCGGGAACAGAGGAGACGCGTACGGGCCCAGAGGAATCACGGTGCGAAAAATCGTGCATGTAAATGCAATATAATCCAATCCTGCTATTTGCCCGCAAGCCGTCTGTCGTGCAATGCATTGGCATATAATGACGCCCTTGACTTTTCTTTTATGTCCTTCCAATAACTAGTATATGTGTATGTGCGCTGAAAAAAGATAGCATTTCAAAATTATAAAGAGGATCGGTCTGCTTTGTGAAGAATTGTTGCAGTGTACACGGTCGACCTAAATGCATCGGTTGCTTTTACTTAATCGATGAAACAAATCTTACGCGGACTAGATCAAGAATTGATTGACGTCGCTACGGATGCTTGCGCAAGGGAAGACATTGATTTTGGTTCTCTCGACGTTCGTGCACAGAGAGGCTTGGTTTACTATTGGTGCTCGATGTGCAGCAAGATCTACCCGCTGACAGAGCTGTCAATCATGCCCCGAAGAATCAAGTGCGGCCATTGCGATGAGCAGGTCAGGTTGTATTCTAACAGCAACAAATTTGGAAAACTGCGTCGAACCATACTTTACAAGCTGGTTGATATGGGTAGGTTCTATAGCACGAAAGAATCTCCTCACTGATGCCTTATTCATAGTTGCTGCAATAGTCCAACCCGCTGCACGGGCGGCCACATCTTGCCTTTCAAAAGTATAGTCAGGGTATAGCTTGCGCCGCGCCACATATTTTATGGGTTTAAGTGATATTGTAGACAGACTAACAAATCTCTAGCGGCCTTCCCGCTTTTGAAAATACCGACTGGCAAATGTTGCTGCTTATTTCAGCTTTGCATGAATTTGATTGTTCAATCCGGATTTAAAAATGTGATTAACCCTGATGTGGCAAGAAGGAGGAGAGAAAAAATCTTATTCCTGCTCTGTCACGCAGTGGTCACAATAGTTCCGGCAAACGGTGCTCCCCCATAGATCAAAGAATGCTACGTAGGTGGCATGCTCTGGACATCCCGTGCAATATTTTGGCAAGGTATTCTCGCCGCTGCTATCCTCTATGGGTCTAATTTCATATGGTGTTATCATGCCTCTACAATCAAGCTCGTTGGATAAAAGATACAGGAGTACAGCGAGCTAATCTGACGCAAACAAAACCAGATTATTGCAATGCATTTGCTGCTGCCTTTTCTTACTCATTTCTGATGGATAGCGGTTACTACTAGAGGAGAAATTCGTCTCGACATCTATCGAAATTGCATTGCAATAATTTCTATGAAAAAAAATCATAATCACTCTATGTAATCCGAGTATTTTTATTTCGTCGAGTTAAACTATGGGCCAGAAGATCTAACACATCTTTGCACCGTCACGGGGCCGGGTCGACCTGATGAAATTCGCGTGGTGGCAAAAGTCATTGGGATCCCGGTCTCGGACTTTGTTAAATAATTTCCACTCTGACAGGCGTGTATGGGCACGCATATGCGTGATCCAAGTGCCTCTCCTTATGGGAGCAATTTTGAGCATCTCTTGCAAAAGAAAGAGAAAAAACGTTACGCAAACTATGACCTATCATCAGGATCCGCACATGCTGCAGTGCGGCCTTGGAATCATGCTCTGCAGTAGATTCCTTTTGTTTGCACATTTACTTATTTCTCTAGGTCGCACTTCCAGTTCTCTATCTCTCTATCAAACCCTTTAAGCTGCTCCTCAAACTGCCCATCAGTCATACCATCCGGCCGAACAAACGTCCAGCTGATCGTCGAGCCGCAGTTGTTTGGCATAATGCGGACAAAGACATTCCATATAAGGCCCTGTCCTGCGTAAAAGTGGTCGAGTATGCCGTGCTCTTTTGAAACAAGGGAGTGCCTTATCCTTGCCTTTCCAGCGGGCGTGTCGCCAGACCACCAGCCGTCGTCGCCCTTCCTAATTACGAATTTGAAGGCACCTTCTGCCTCCATGTTCTTCATGTCCTCAAAATACACAAACGCGTCCTGTGCATTCTTGCGAGTGGTCAGCGTCTTGACGATCACTTTTCTTGGATTGCTATTTTCCATACCACATCCGAGACAAAGTGTAGATAGATAAGGATCATCACCCACTCCATAGGGGATGAGCGTTGATGCTGGATCAGCAGCGGATGGTTCTCGGACTGACACGGGGCGAAACCCACGTCTTTCCATCCTTACTAAAACTGGATTCCTCAAAGGTGAGCGCTATCGTCAAGGACTCGGCGGTATCGCACTCGAAGGTCTATGAGGTCTTGGGCGCCTTGCCTCAACGGGCCTGGTCAGCCACGCAACCGTAGGGAACATCCGGCGCTTAAACGCAGTCGAACGCTACTGCCTGCATGGTGATTTGCAAAAAAGAGCAGACATGCTAAAGGCGCAAAAGGCGGCAGCAGGCCTTGTCGGCGAACTTGCCAAGATGGCAAACAGGAATAGGAACAGGATGCCTGGGGCAGAGATATTCGTCGACGACAGGGGTTGCGCACTGCTTATGAAAAATATTGCTACATGACGCGTCCAAAAACGACGTGCTACGCTTTTCTTACCCTTTTGACGACTAACATTCAATCGCAACGTCTTTCTATTCGCGGCTTTATCTTTTCCAAAAAGAAAAAACATAATGATGATGATAATGATGATGGTGGTGGTGGCAGCACACCGCGGCATCGGAACGGTCGCATTCCGCAAGTCGGCGCATTATCACGAGATTGCCTCTATGGTCAACATGAGGTTCGTCGCCTTTCCCTTCCCAGCACGATGGACGTCTTTAATGACAAACTGCTGATGATCTCATGGGATAACAAGACCTGCATACATGCCATGTCAAAAGAGATCGCCAGTCATCTCGCGCAGTACATTGAGAACGTATTCTAGGTGGCTACTACTGTTACCTCTGCAGTCGTCAGTACCGATACTCGTCGCCGCAGTCGCCGATAATCTCAAATAGGTTGCGCGACCTGGCAGTAACCTGTCCAATCTTCTCCATATCTTCCTCATCTAATTTCAGCTCAAAAACGCGGGCGTTGTCCTGTCTGTGCTCTGCTATTCCAAGACGCACCCCTATGATGGCCCCTGCAACGGCCGGCCTGTCAAGGACATAGCGCACGGCCACGTTCGCGATACTTGCCTGGTGCTTGGCGGCTATTTGCTTTAGGGCAGACAGCAGTTCCTGAAACAGCCCCCATCCTCCCCACGCGTCTATTATCTTCTTGTACTTGCGCAGGCTCAACGTGTCGAGCTGAGCGCTCCCAGGCTCCTGTTTGTTTAGATATTTTTCTGATAAAAGCCCGCCACACATCGTGCCGTACGCAAGGATCACGACGTTGTTCTTTTTGCAAAATTCTTGCATCTTTGCCTGCGGCCGCTGGTCGATTATGGAATATTGCACTTGGTTTGAAACGATCTTTATCCCCGCATCGGCCATGTCCTGCATGTGGCCAGTGTCAAAATTGGTGAGGCCGACGTTGCGCACCTTTCCTGCGTCACGCAGCTCCGACAGGTGCACCAGCGCGTCGAGCCATGCGGGGTTGTTATAATCCCACCAGTGGAACTGCACAAGGTCTATTGACTCGACACCCATCCTGCGCCTCGAGCGCTCCACCGCCTGCTCGACCACTGCTTTTGTCATGCGCGCCGGCTCTGGCACGAATTTGGTGAACACTTGCATACTTTCTTCTCCTTCTCTTTCCTGTCCATCGTTCTGTCTTTCTTCTCCTGCAAGCCTCTTTCTGAAGTCACCGATGAAGTCCTCTGCCGGCCCATAAATGTCAGCAAGATCCCAGCTGGTAAAGCCGTCATCATGGTACGCCATCATCTCGCCGATCGCCTTTTCACGCTCTATCCTGCCGTGGCCCCCTGTGACCTGCCACATCCCATTGAGTATCCTGCACATCTTCAGATTGCCAAGGGCCGCGGTTTCCATGTCCCTCTCTCTTTATCGTCCTGCATGCAATTTATGTTATTATTATTACCTCAAAATCTGTTTTCGGCTATAGAAGGATGTTCTCTGATCTGCGAACCTCTTTAATATGATGGATGGGAGAACTCCTGCGAGCGATAACGAGCGCGATAAACAGGCGACTCAACAGGAAGGGCAAGTACCGCAACCCTGAATATGATGACAGCGAGATTGAGGGCATGATGCACTATTTCAAGGTCTCAAGCTATCATGATCTCCTGCGCCTGCTGAAGAACATGTGCCGAGAGACTAGCTAGCCCTTGAACAGTCTTACGAGCCTTGCCATATAATTTACGAGCACCAGGAATACAGCCCACGCAGCCAAAGACGCAGTCATTGCCGAGATGAATGCGTCCATTTCTGAAAACGACTGCAAAAGCTGGAACTGCATTCCGACCTTGGTGAGCGAAAAGGCCACTTCGGACAATGAAAACGTCGCGAGCAGCTTTCTGACTTCCGCCCTTATCTTCCCCCCGTCGCGCCTGCCTGTTGTCGGATCGATGTACTTGTTCTTGTTGTCCCAGTAGTGCAGCAAGGCAAACACAGGAATGTATACCGCGTATTCTGACGCAAGCGTTATTGCCGAGTTGGCGAGGCTATCGCTTCTGTCATAGCCAGAGTATGTCTGCGCCACCAGCGCGCCCACGAAAAACGCTCCTAGGCCAGCGATTATGATGTTCCTGTTAAAGTTGAACGCTTGCCGGTACCTGTTGAAAAAGCCTTTTCCCTGTTGTCGCTTTCCTTCTCCTTCTCCTTCTTCTTCACTGCCACCACTCAATTCAATATGGGCTCTCTTCCCTTGAAATGCCTGTACACTGGCTCGATTATCCTGTTGACGTACGTGGCAGTCGCGGTTTTCAAGTCCATCGGGTGGATTTTTTTTTCTATAAAGTCTGCTTCTACCTGCTGGTAGCTCCCGTATGTCGTGTTGCCGCCGTACTTTGCCGGCCTCTCTATCGTAAACTCGGAAAATTCGTGGAACACGACGTAACGCACAAGTTCAAGCACGGGGTTGCCTTCTGCCACGCCGACGGGGCAGAACGCCTTGGCTATCTTGTCCCTTATCGCCTTTTCGTCATCGTGTACGAGTATGCCACTTGCCGGCTTGCTCTTGCTCATTTTGCTTGACACCTTGGCGTCATCGGCCGCGTCCTCGTCAAGGCCCAGTATCACCGGCTCGGCAAGGCCGGGGAGCAGGTGGTGATGCACGCAAACCGGCGGCTTCCAACCCATCTTGGGGAATATCTCCCTTACCAGCATGTGGATCTTGCGTTGGTCCATCCCAGAATGCACGATGTCAAGGTCTAGCGCCTTGATGTCTACGGACTGCATGGGCGGGTAGAGGAGCTGGCCTAGGTCCATGTTATCCGTTTCTTTTCTGCCCATTATGGTCAGCGAGCGCATAGTCCTTGCAAGCGTCATATGCTTTGAAAAGCGCACGAAATTTTCCCAATAGCCCGGCGTCCTTGCATACAAGTCGGTTCCCATGACGACATTGACGCCAGGGCAAAAGAAGCGGAATGCCTCAGAATAATATTCTGACACCTGTCGTATCCTGTCCCAGTCGCCTCCAAGCTTGTCGTTGATGTATGTGTGCCAGTCGGCAAGAAAGACCGTGCAGTCTATTCCAGCCTTGATAAAGTCGTTTATCTTGAAACCCGTGAGTATCAGACTGCCGAGGTGCAGTATGCCGGATATCTCCAGGCCGATGTAGTGCCTTGGCCTGCTCTTTGTCTCAAGGAGCGCCTCCAGCTCGCCGGCGGTAATCACTTCCTCTGTAGGCTCTCGCATTACAAGTGCGACACGCTCTTGGACATCCATCAATATCTTTCTCTCGTAACAAAATCGGGCCGATGCAGTTCTATAAACCTTGTACCCCGATTACTGGAGCATGGTCTTCGAGCCATTTCTTGTGCTGTATGTAGTCGGGGTTTGCAGACTCGACCAATTGCCAGAACTTTTTAGAGTGGTTCATTTCTGCGATGTGGCACAGCTCATGCACGATGACATAGTCGATCACTTCTATGGGAGCCGCAGAAAGGAGCAGGTTAAAGTTCAGGTTTTTTTTTCTTGAGCAGCTGGCCCAGCGCGATTTCTGACGCTTTATCGCAAACTTGTTGTAAGAAAGGCCGAGACTTGCACTTATGGCAGGCAGGCGCTCTGCAATGACCCCTGCCGTCTGCCCTCTGTACCACTGCTCTATCTCGCGCTTGTACTTGCGCATGTCTGTCACGTGGAACGTGGCAGTGCCAAGCGCGTCAGACACGACAACAGAGGCAAGCCTGTCCCTGACAAGGCGCAGAGTGTATCTCTTGCCAAGGTAATAGATGGCATTGTTGTCTGATTCTACATGGCCTGCTATTTCGCGCAGCCTGCTATAGTATCTTGCACTCTTGATTATCCATTCACGCTTGTACTGCACAAACTTTTGCAGTCTATCCTCGTCATAGCCTTCCGGTACAACTGCCTCGACCCCGCGTATGCTGGAGACAAGGCGCAGATGCCTTGCCCTGCTGCTTGTCCTGACATTTATGCACAGGACACCTCCGTCGTCAAGTGGAAGTGAAAGCAATGGCTGACACAAAAAAGTCTTGCCTGCCATCTTTAAAGTCTTGCTTGTGTGCGTTCGCAATTATATTGTACATCATTCAAAACAACAATTGATGTCTACAGGCACCGAACTAAAGCAGCACAGCCTTGGGAAGGTTCTCTCTTCACTTGACATCGACGAGGGAGTGAGGATAGAATGTCGTGGGAAAAAGAAGATGTTTGTCAACAGGAGACCTTCCGGCATTTATGTGGCGCAAACCGGCGACGTATTCTACTACTTTGATTCTGCGGTACAGGTCACAAGACTTGTAGCTAAGGTATTTGGGAAGAAATACTCTGCTTGGATTTACTGACGCTTGGGGCGTACAATCGTTGTTAGCATAGCCACCGAAGCTCAGATTGCTGCAATGGCCACATGGCCAAACTCCGATATGGCCTTTGTTCCGATTATGTCGATGTTGAGTACCTTGTTTCCGTCTTACCGGAATGAAACACTGGTAGTAGTGGTGTTCATGCCTGTCTCAATTGAAAACGCGCTTTTGAATTCTACCGGATGTCCTTCTACAAGGGCCATATACGGGCCGCCGAGGAATTTGTGTGGTGGAGCAATCTGGAAAAATCCTGTTTCATTGGTCGGACCGCTCATGCCAATGTGCAACTGCTTTTTGCTCTGATCAAAGGAAATATTGCACATGTCTACGTTTGCAACCGTCTTGAGCTTGAACTCTGTTTCCTTCCATGGTTGCATCGAAAAAGGGGCCTTCCATTGGTGTCGTCTCTCTCTCTATTAATCAAGAATTTTCCTGCTATGTCGATCTGTTTGCTTCCATTTAGGAAGGTGATCTCTTACTTGGCATCGCAAGTTTTTGACTTCATGATGGGAAAAGACATCAATGCTATCGAGAAAGATTCTGCCGCCGAGCCTACGTCTAATGAGATATCGTTTAACAGGCTGCCAGGCAGATCGATAATCAACTTGCCATCCGTATCGGCGTGAATCATTACGATTGTAGCTGCTTATGTACTCTTGGCCTTGATAGATTTGAGACTGTCACCCATAATATTGTATTTTGCTGTGTACGACTTGCCGTCAATGCTGACCGTATACGTACTTGGATTGTCAAAAGGATTTTGCGCATATGTCGGGATTATTGCGACAACGATTATCAACGGCGACAATACTACACCGCTAGCAAGAAACAGCGGTCTGTTCACTCGCCCACTTATCTAGGAGGATGGTTTTTGAACTTTGTGAAGTAGCTTTAGATTACGCCTGCTTCGCGCAGCTTCCTTGGCAGGTAGACCTCTGCGAGGTACTTGAAGCCGTGCTTGAAGAACGCATCCAGCTCACACTTTTCCTTGCGCTTCAAAAAGAGGTCGAGCTCCTTCTGCCACTGCTTGTCCTGAAACCACGGCTTTTTCTTCATGTCGTTCGCCCTGTTGATGTCCTCGTCAGATGCTGCAAGCCTTGCAACCTCCGGAATGTTGTAGTCGTAAATGTCAGAGAACATCATGCCGAGCACCTTGGCGTTTGGAGTCACTAGCCTGTCGCTGTCGTAGCTCAGAGACTCGCTGCCGATCTTGTAGCGCAGCGCGATCCCGAGACCCCATGGGTCTGCGTCTGCAAATACCACCACCGGCTTTTTCCATTCTTCGTTGAGCGTCTTGACCATCATCCTGGTCGCGCGGTCAGGCTCCCCAGAGCCGGTCAGCAGTATCGCGTTATATTTCTGGATAAATCCTGACTTGCGTATATTGTTGAGCACCGTGTCTTTTTCGACTACCATCACAAAGTCCGCCTTGACTTTCACTATTTCCAGGTCGCTGATGTTAGTCGGGATCAATTGCGAGGTGGCCCTGCTCCCAAGGTTGCAGTCAATGATGTCGCCACCGACGCGCAGCGTTATCGGACCGGAGATCATGCCCTTTGGCTTTGAAGTGACAGAGAACTCTTCGCGGGGGATGCCGGTCAAAAGTTCCAGCGCCTTTATCGCGTCGTCTGACTCGTCCTGACCCTTCCAGAACTTTTGTTTGTTCTTTTCGTCGCCGACGGTGCTCAGCGTCGCATAGTACATGCCTCTTATAGTGCTCTCCATCTCTTCGTCCAAGAGCTTGCGGATCGCGTTTGCCATGACAAGGTACTGCGCAAACGTGGGGATCTTTTTCGTGCTGTCCGGGCTTATTCTGACAGTCTTGTCGCCTATCGTCAACATCCTCTTTTCGTCGGACCAGACGGTGTTGTCGTAGCCGACCTTTGGCACGTCAAGGACCGGCATCGTCTTTTTCACCATCAGGTCGGTGCTGACGTCCTTCATTATCTGGCTGATCTTTTTCGTGACTTCTACGTGTCGCTTGTCTTTTGTAGGTGCCATCTGCTACTTTTTCCTCCCTGTGCCTTTTTTCGTAAAAACAGCGTCAAGCGTAGTCTGCTCAGCTCCTTCCTTTTTTCTGGCAGCGAGCATGCTCCGCTTGCCCTTTCTCCTTGCTGTGTTTATCGCTATCTGACTCTTTGAGCGGTTCAAGACCTCGCTGTCAATCTTCCCCTCTACGATGGTCTCTTCTTCTTTCTCTGTTTCTTCTTCTACACGCTCGCCGGTTATCTCATCTTCTTGTTCTTGGGGCATTGCCGCCGGTGATGTTATCTCGCCAGCGACGTGTTTTTCGGCAAGTTGCGTAAACGCCAGCTCGAGCTTTTCAGGGTCCACCTTTATCGACTCGGAGATGGCGCTTACTATGAGCGGTATGTAGTATTTGTACAACGAGAGTCTGCTCTGCGCCTCCTTTATGCGCAGCTCTTTGCGTATCTGGGCGCTGACTTTGCGATATAGGTCTGACAGGCATGCCTTCATGTAGCGCTTTAGCTCTCCCTCTGATGCGATGCTCTCCTTGCCTGCAGTCTTGTACGGGATTTTGGTAGAGCATATGTGGAAGAATATGTGCAGTGGCAAAAGCTCCACAGCCCTGTCAGACTTGGCGTCAGGGTTGGCAAACTGCTCCTTGACCTCCTTTTTGGAGATTCCCATCTTGTTTATTTCCACTTCCGACACCACCTCCCTTGCAACGTCCGATCCCTCGTCGTACAGCAGCGGTATCTTGTTTGCAAACCTGTAGAGCTTGAACGAGCCAATGTCGCCGCCGTACGCTATCCCGCATTCCACTATCGTCGGCCGGTTGTTGATGACGCACGTCCTTGACGAGTAGGCAGTGAGTGACGGCTTTAGCACCCTGACCGACAGCTGCGGCTGCTGTTGCGTGCCCTGCTGCTGCGCGTTTTCGTCCCTGCTCATGATTATTGTGTATTGTTGCGTCATGCCTGCGGTGAGTATATCCTCTCTAATGGGGCTTAGATGGTCGGTGTTTGGCATATGAAACTTGGTCTGCTTGCAGATGTTGACAACCTTGATGAGCTCGTGCTCGTCGTACTTGTCTGCGGGCTTGTTATCAAGCCCAGCGTCTAGGATTATCTGCCTCGCCTTGTCACTTGACAGTTTCTGAAAAGAGTCGGAAAGGACTCCCTGGAGGGTGGTTTTCTGGTTCATAAAGTTCATGATGGCTTTTTTTAGCGTCTTTAGGTCCATGTCTGCAGGATGCGGCAGCACTTCTTTTGCCGGCTCGGGCATCCTGTCCGTCCTGCGGTCAAACGTAACTTTGCCGTCGTCGGTCTCAAACTCTATGTGGGCATAGGGGTTGACCACCGACGTTTGGCTGATGTAGTCGTATATCCTGCTCTTTGTAATCGGAGAAAGTTTCGCCCGGAGCATCGCCTCGACTCGAAAGCCAGAGTCGCCGTTGATTTTGGCGTCTCCTGCTCCTTCTTTTATCTGCCTCTTTGAAAGTACTATTGGCCTGTTGGTGCTGATGTCTGTGCGCAACTCAAAGTAGTATTCTTCTCCTTCTTCTTCTGGTGATTTGCTCCACACCTTTAGCGGGTGGTCCGTGTCTTTTGTCGAAAAGGCCGCGATCATCTTGAGGCCCACGCCAAAGAGCCCGCGCTGCTGCTTTTCGACGTACTTGCCAGAAGTCAGAAAAGAGCACACTGCCACCGGCACCTTGTCCGACGGGATACCTATGCCGTTGTCCTGGCAGGTAATCGCCCACATCTCGTTTGCAGGGTCGACCATCCTTAGCGACAGGGAAATCCTTGGCAGTATGTGGCTGCTCTCGCAAGAGTCGAGCGAGTTCTCTATGAGCTCGCGGACGGCCATGTAGAGGATGCGCTCACCGGTGAACCCTGCAAGCGCCGAGTTGTCCACGAAGAATTCTGACTCTGCCTTTTTGTCGTACTTTACTTTGCCCCTGTGTACTGCCCTCGTCTGCGATACCGGAACATCTACAGGCTTGGTAGTGGTAGTTGTTGTTGCTGTAGTGGTGGTGGCAATGACAGCGGCAGAAGCGGCCTCTGTGGTAGCCTTTTGCGTCAAACGTGGAATGAGACTCTGTAACTCAATTTAACTTTTTACGGAATTTTTGTTGACTTTGTGCTAAATCTTTTATTGTTGCTTGTCGTTAATTATTGATTACTCGAACTGCGATCCGTACGGCGTGCCGTGGCTCTTTAGCTCCTGTACCTTGAACCCTGCGCATTCGACCAGCAACCTCTTTTTGCCTTTCTGGATGACGATATAGTCAGAACCCGAGCCTACCACCGTGCCATCTACAAGGTCCCTAAGCTGCACGCTTTGTTCTCTGCCGATGCCTGCTATTATGTTTTTTAATGGCAGGCTTTTTAACGCCGGGCAGGCAATGGGCGGCGGAGAGTGCTCTTGTGTTACCACCAGCCCCGCAGGCCCTGCTCCTACAGGCGATAATGGGAATGCCTGACAGCATTTTCGTCACGCTGATTGGGTCAGCCGCGGCATGTCTCACCACCGGCAGTTTTCTCCCGCAAATAGCCAGGGGCTACAGGACCAAGCAGATGCAGGACGTCTCAGCGTACCTGATGGCGCTCTATGCGTCCGGCACCACGCTTTGGCTTGCGTACGGGATGTTCAGGGACGACTGGGTGATAATAGCCGCAAATGCAATTGGAACCGCGTTTAACTTGCTACTCCTTTATATGAAGCGCGTATACGGGCGCCAGAGTCATAAGTCATTATAACATTAATCCTAGATACTAGACATCGTTGGGGTCGTTGGCCATCTGTGCAAGGTGGTACGGGTTCTGCCTTTCTGCCTGCGCTATCAGGGCGACAGTGTTCCGCACCAGCTGGTACGTGCTGTCGTGGCAGGCACACGCACATATCCTTGTGACCTGCGAGCCGTTCAGCTCTTCCTTAAAGTGCCCCTGACACTTGCCGTGGTTGCTCTCGACGCAGTCGACTGACTTGGCCATCCTACGTACGCATACATGTATGCGCAAATGCATTTAAAAATCCTGCCCTGTCTTCTACAAACGATATACACGCATCATGGCCAAGAAAAAACAACAGCAAGAGCTAAAGCTTGAAGGGACTGCCACCGTGTCTTTTGCCGGCAAGTCCATTTTGATATCGTCAAACGATGACAAGAGCAGCGGCGCGCCAGCCGTCCTTACCGTGACAAACGAGTATGGCAATTCGGCAAGGTATCCAATCGAAGCTCACTCGTTTGAAGACCTCTGGTCGCAGCTGTGGCAGTTTGTCAAGGATAGCCAGCACTAGCTAGCAGTAGTAGTGTGTTACTATATCAATATATTCAGGTAGGCAAAAGAACTTTTCCAGGGTCGCTACATTGGCAGTGCTTGTAGACACTTTTAAGGCAAGCCTGGACCCGTCACTCTTCAAGCTGTATCGCAAGTACCTCTATGCCCGCTACAAGGCTACAGACGAGCTGGCGCAGGGAGAGGTCGTCCACGAGATCGCAAAAGATCGACTGGTAAAGCTTGCAGACAAGTTCGCCAAGAACGCCACGTATTTCGACCCGGGCGAGCAGCTAGCCATCTCTGTGAATGGGCTTGTGCTGAAGAGCCCTGTTGGAGTTGCTGCCGGCTTTGACAAGAACTGCGACATGCTCCTCCCAATGTCGTACGTCTTTGGCTACATGAACCCGGGCAGCGTTTTGCTAAAGCCGAGGGCCGGAAACCCTCAGAAACCGAGGTCAGAAGGCACCGTGCGGATGGTTGTAGACGACGACAGGGAGGCCATAATAAACGCGCAGGGCTATCCGCATAAGGGGCTGGAGCATACCGTCAGGAACCTGCAGAAATTTTCGCAGGAGGGGCATGGGAGGGCGCGGATCTTGCTAAACTTTTCAGGCATCACCGACTTGTACACGGAAGATGCGGTGCTCGACGCATGCAGGGAGATAATGGCGCGCACGTCGCCCTACGTCGACCTAGGCTTTGAGGAGAACAGGACGTCGCCAAACACCGACTTTAACAAGGTCTTGCAGAGCCCTGACTTTACGAAAAAGATTGTCGACCTGATGAACGCGCACGTGCCGCAAGGCAAGTTAAAGGCATCCAAGATCGCGCCCTATAGCGAACTGCCCCCAAAGGACGATGAAAAAGAGACGCGCATAAAGTCGATAAAGGCGTTTTATGAAAATGGCGGGCAGGCAGTGGTAATAGGCAACACCCGGCCAGTGGACACCGGAAAAACATTGTCGTCATCATCATCAACATCAACAACAACGACTATACCACTTGCGGCAAAAAAAGAGAAAAAAAAGTTTGCCCGGCCTGTCGCCGGAGAGAGCGGCCGGCCGCTGTTTCCCTACATGCTCAGGATGGTCGAGGACGTACACAGGATGTTTCCAGACCTCGCCATAATAGCCTGCGGCGGGATCTGGAACGGCGAGGACGCCTGGCAGGCGTACCAAAAGGGCGCCACCCTGGTCCAGTTGTACACCGCACTTACGTTCCAAGGGTTTGGCATAGTCAGGGAAATCCACGACACGCTGAAGAAAAAACTGGCTGGAGAGGCGCTGCAGGGCTTTATCGAAAAGAGGGACCGCCGCCTCTAGCACAAAT
>DASZTR010000137.1:0-6154 GCA_035547955.1 Nitrososphaera sp.
ATGGCCCCACGGTGTGAACCTCTTTTCTGCAAAGATGCCGGTAAGGAGAGCTCCTGCAAGGCCGCCCACTCCGTGTACGCCCCATGTATCGAGGGCATCGTCCCACTTGCGCTTGTTCTTGAAGGCGACTGCCGCGTAGCACACTATGGACGCCAGGATGCCTATTATCAGCGCGGACATTGGCGACACAAAGCCGGACGCCGGTGTGATTGCCACCAAGCCTGCCACGGCGCCAGAAGCCGCACCGATTGTAGACGGCCTTCCGGTATGGCCCCATGAGATCAACGCCCACGTCACTGCGGCCATGCCAGTCGCAACCTGCGTAGCCACGAACGCGCTGGTGGCGTTTGTAGCGGCAGCTGCTGCAGAGCCGGCGTTAAAGCCGAACCAGCCTGTCCACAGGAGCGCGGCGCCGAGCACCACGAGAGAAATGTTGTGAGGCTCCATTGGAACCTTGCCGTAGCCTAGCCTACGGCCTAGCATCAGCGCTATTACCAGGCCCGACCAGCCAGACGTTATGTGTATGACCGTCCCGCCTGCAAAGTCAAGTGAGCCAAAGGCTCCTCCCCAGCCTCCTACGTATCCAGGGTTTCTGCCGTAATTGTCCGGCGCCAGCTGCCATGTCCAGTGTGCTGCAAAGTCATAGACGAACGTTGCCCATATCACAATGAATATTACAAAAGCGCTGAACTTCATGCGCTCCGCCACGGCGGCTACTATCAGGGCGGGTGTGATGATGGCGAACATCATCTGGAACACCATGTACGTCTGGTGAGGGATTGTGAATCCAGTGATGCCACCATAAGCGTTTGACGGCACGTCGTGCAGTACGTTTTGCAGCCCAGCCCAGTCAAGCGTGCCTATAAAGCCATAGCCGCCAGCGTCAGGGCCAAATGCAAGGCTGTATCCAAACAACACGTACTGTACGGCAATGACACCCGTAGTTATGAACACCATGTGCAGCGTGTTCACAGCATTCTTTTGGCGTGCCAATCCGCCGTAGAATATGGCCAAGCCGGCCGGAGTCATCATGAGCACGAGCGCTGATGACGTCAGCATCCATGCGTTGTCACCTGTGTTGATTTCACAGGGCACAAGGCTCTGGCTCCCGGTGGCGTTGTCGGTCACGGTTTTTAAACTGCCGTCAGCGTTTTTCTGCCAGCAGTGATACGGCACGGCGGGGTCGTTTGGCGCGTACGCAAAGGCGCGTTGTTGCTGCGAAAATCCTAAAGCCACCAGGAATGCAACTGCCATTACTGCGGCGATGGAAGTTGCACGTAGGTGCCAGTTGGGTCCAGACATATTTGCGCTATTTCATCAAGCGATATAAAAAATTCTTTAATTTTTATGGCAAACGACTGATAATAGAACGTCTTAAACTCATTGTGATAATTATTTGAATAAAAATCTAGAAAAATATCTTGATGTTGTGCTCATCCTGATCACTTTGTTTTTGTACCACAAAATTTGGCAATACTCGCAAGATCATCAGGTAACTTGCTCAATTATTTTATCAGGTTTATGCAGGCATGGTCAGGAATTTGATGAATAGAAAGAAACCACAAGCCAATGTGGATGCAAAATCACATAGATGGTACTAAAGGATTAAAGCGCGACAGGGGTAAGATACCATCAAGTTAGAGAGATAGAGACGGATCTGCCATGCAAGCAACACTTGCGGTACCTCGCATCAACTCCAGGTACAAGAATAGTGACAGGATCTGCTCTAGAGGAATTAAGGAAAGGTGCATAATCAAGTCCCTGGCCCAGAACCCGGGCCAGACCAGAAACTCGGTGGCAAAGGACATGGCCCGCGAGCTGGGCCTGCCGATTTCCAACTCGTATGGCTATGTCTTTAAGGAGCTTGAAGGGTGCCTCATCCCAAACGGCATCGTGCAGGAATCAGGCTACAAAAAGACGAGGATGGGGCCGCGAGTCCTCCAAGAGTCAGGGATACCGTCCTTCCGCCTTAGCGACGCTGGGATGATAGTCGCCGCTTCTCTGGACGAGCTGGGGCTCGAGAAAAGGATAGAGATGGTAGAAAGGTGCCTGGCATCAAGGGCAATCGCAAACCCGGGCGAGTTTCCCTTTTACGAATACGTGCTTGCACAGTTCCGCAGCGACCCAAAAGTCAAGCTGCAGCTGATCAAGACAGGAGTTTCAGAGTTCATCGAAGGCAGGGTTGCGCACCCGATAATCCCTCTTTTAGAGGAGGGCAGGGAGCAGCGGCTGGCGGGATAGGCTTTTAACGCTTTTTTGCAAAAAATCTCTCAGTGCAAAAGGCCATACTGCGATATGACAGGGGCACCATAGTAATCGAGAGCCTTGCCCATATCCCGTTTGCGACGCGCGACCCAAGGATTAACGCGCTGCGGGCGCAGGCCTTGTACTATCCAGACATCATAGAGTACCTGAAGAAAAGTGGCATAGAATACGACGACCGCGTCTTTTCGCCGGATGATTCTGGCGCCAACATGGCTGTCCTAATGCCGCTTGGTAACCAGCAGGGCGATAGTAGTAGCGCCGCAGAGGGTGGTGGTGCCAGCAGCACTAGCAACAGGTACGACGATAATTTTTCACAACCATTGCCATTGCTGCGGGACTACCAGCAAAGGGCAATCGACAACTGGATAGAGGCCGGCATGAGGGGGTGCGTCGTCTTGCCGACCGGCTCTGGCAAGACCCTAGTCGGCATCATGGCGATAGAAAAGGCAAATGCTGCGTCTCTGGTGGTAGTCCCGACGCTCGATTTGATGGACCAGTGGACGGCCACCCTTTCAAAGTATTTCTGTACTGCTGCGGCAGGCAGGGTAAAGAAGATAGGAAACCTGGGCGGCGGGTCTGAGGAGATCTCGCCGATCACGGTGTCGACTTATGACTCGGCGTACCTGCGCGCGGCGTTCCTTGGCAACAAGTTCCAGCTCGTAGTGTTTGACGAGGTGCACCACCTGGCGGCCCCCGGCTACAGAATGATTGCAGAGCAGATGGCCGCCCCTTTCAGGCTCGGGCTCACCGCGACGATAGAGCGCGAGGACTCGCTCCACGTGGATCTGCCAAGGCTGGTGGGCGGAGTCGTCTTTCAGGTCGCGCCCGACGTGCTTGCAAGGCAAAAGCATCTCGCAGAGTACGAGGTCGAAAGGAGGAAGGTCGAGCTCTCGCCGGAAGAGCTTGCCGAGTACAGGGCGAACATGCAAAAGTACCACGAGGGTTTGGAAAAACTCGGATGGGGAGGAAGAAATACATCGATGCGCTATACTCTTTCGCTTGAAAAGCTGATAATGATGTCCGGGAGAAACCCGCTTGCGCGAGAAGCGCTGCTGGCTAGGAACAGGGCCGCAAACGTCGCGCTAAACGCCAGGTCCAAGCTGGAGGAGCTAAAAGAGATCTTGGCAGAGAACAAGGGTTCCAAATCGATTATCTTTACGCAGCACAATGACATGGTCTACGAGATATCCGACAGGTTCCTCATACCGTTCATCACTCACAAGACGGGCAAGGAAGAAAGGCAGGACGTGCTAAAGGGCTTCAAGGAAGGCCGCTACATGGCCATCGTCACGTCTAAAGTCCTTGACGAAGGCGTCGACGTGCCGGACGCGGAGCTCGGAATAATCGTCAGCGGGACGGGGAGCGCAAGGGAATTCATACAGAGGCTTGGAAGGCTTCTCCGGCCAAAGCCAAGAGGAACAGGTAATAATGATGACGAAGGAAGCAAAAAGGCCAGGTTAATCGAGCTGGTGTCGTCTGAAACTAGGGAAGAGACGATAACGAGCGCCAAGAGAAGGAGGGCGCTCAAGAAGGTGCGGGAGAACAACAACAGCGGCGACAACAATTCGGAAAAGGAGGAGGCGCACGGCAACAGCGTATGCTAGCTGCTCCCCTGCTCAGGGTCAGGACTACAAGGGATGGGACGATCATCCCGCTGTTTTGCACCACAGACAAGGAACTAGACTTGGCAAAGAGGCTGATACAAGAGTTTGATGCGTCGTGGAAAAACAGGGAAAGAAAGGCCGAGCTTGACGGCAGGATATCAGAAATAGAGTCAGAATACCGAGATTTCAAGCTCGTGCGAGGGCTGTGCGCGCTCCTTGAAAGGCGGTGCACTTTTTCAAGTGCGGCAACGGCGTCGTCATTATCATCATCATTACATAACAAAGGCGGCAGCATTATCGCCGTTCCTGTCGATCCAGTCATAATCAGAAAAGCGTTGTTTGAAGAATCCTCGCGGCGCGGGTTTGCGCTGACAGACCTTGAAAGAAAAGAGATCATCGATCTGGTCGCGGCAAGGCTGCACCTCTCTGCTGATGCCATCGCAGAAACAATGTGGAGCGACCGGGATGACAACCTAGTCTTGGAGAAATTCGATGCAATCGACGCAAGCTCGCTCGTCGGTTGGTACAACCTTGCTCTGGTCCAGACCCTGCTTTTCAACTGCACGAAATTAGAGTTTTCCGTTTCCGGCGGGCTGAACTGGAAGCGCGTCTTGAGGAAGGTAAAGAGGCTTGGCCTGATGTATTATTTGCAGCAAGAAAGTAAAGATAATAAAAAGAAAATCGTCTGCTCTATTGAAGGCCCCCTGAGCCTCTTCAGGCTGACAGACAGGTACGGGACTGCGCTTGCCAAGTTATTGCCGTCAATTGTCATCCTGTCCAGAGGGAGCGAATGGCACGTCAACGCGTGGATTATGCGGAGGACGATGGAAGGAAGGAGGACTCTGTACGAGTTCAGGCTGTCAGATTTCGAGGCTCCATCGCTACTGCTGACTGACCCGTTTTATTATTATCACGACAACAACAACAATAATAATAATGAAGCCAGCGGAGGAGAGCGGCAACAGCAGCAACAACAACAATCGTATAGTCCCGCCCCGGACTATTTTGACAGCGCCGTTGAAGTAAAGTTTGCGCGCAGGTTTGAAGCTGCCGCAGTAGCAGGATGGAAGCTGGTCAGGGAGCCTGATCCGCTGATCGTATCCGACGGCAGGGCGTTCATCCCGGATTTCATGTTTGAAAAGTACGGCAGGCGGGTCTACCTTGAAATCGTCGGCTTTTGGACGCCAGAATACCTGGAGAGGAAGCTAAAGAAGCTGGCAGACGTCATCATCAACATCGGCGACAACAACAATAGCAATGCAGAGGCCACAGACCTGCTCATTGCATTGAACAGGGATCTTGCGTGCTCTAACGCAGTGTTGTCCTCGCTTTCCTTCCACGTGATTCCAAAGGAAAGGCTGATACTTTATGGCAGCGATGCAGTGCCCACAAGGCCGGTACTGGAATATTTGAAATCCATCGACAGAGAGACTATGGAGCAGAGCGTCAACAATTCTGGCCTGAAGGCAGAGATTGAGCGCGCCAAGGATGTCATTTCAGTCGACGAGATTTGTATCGTCGATGCCAAGAAGCATGACGGCGATAGTAACATCTCTTTGCCTCCAGAAGTCGTGATGAAAATTGCGCTGCGGGATTATGGCAACGAGTACATCGAGGTGGCAGGGACGCACCTGATATCAAAGGCAAAGGCAGGCAGGCTAAAGCCCCTTCTGGCAGGCGTCAGCAAGTTCACAGACGCCTGCGTAGCACTTGCCAAGAACGGGATCCCGGAATCATGCCAGGCAGAGCTTGTGTCAAAGCTTGGCTACGACGTGGTATGGCAGAGCATGGATCCCGGCTCGGCAGTCATCGTCGCAGCAAAAGAGGACGAGAGAAATGAGAGCAGGGCGGCCTGATTGTTCTTCTAGCCTTTTTTTTCTGAATTGACCAAAACGTTTTAATTGCTTCTCAAAAGTGTTTGCCTTACGTGCGCCCGGGTAGTATAGAGAAGCCTGGCTGCCATTAGCAGCAGCTGGCCTCGTACAGTCCGGTCCAGTATGGGGGACTGTCACTCCTCCGACCCGGGTTCGAATCCCGGCCCGGGCGCTTTACACCTATGTTGACGCCCGGTTTACCAAAGTCAAGAGAAGTATACGAAAGTTAGACATTTTTAGAAAAAGCTGACGAAACTCGGACATCTGGCCGTTTAAAGGCCACGCGCAGGTCCGTTGGCGTGATAGATAGTGACGACTTCTACAACTACACCGGGAAGTTAAAGGCGATTCAGCGGCAGTTCAAGGGGAAGGAGGCAAAGCTCGTCTCTGATTTTCTGAACGCGATCTTAG
>DASZTR010000138.1:0-5845 GCA_035547955.1 Nitrososphaera sp.
CTCCAACTGATTTTACCTGCCCTGTCATTCCAAGATACACAGCTCTATGTATTTCGCTTTGCATGCCTTTCTGTTCTTGAACTATGGAAAGATAACACTGCCAGATGGAAAAGTAAGAGTCGGGTAGAGCGCGGGGCTCGAACCCTAAGTAAGAGCGGGCCCAGAGGGACTCGAACCCTCGACCAACTGCTCCGCAGGCAGCCATTCTGTCCAAGCTGAACTATGGGCCCAGTGAAGGAAAAGTCTTGGCCGCCTTAATTAAAACGTAGCATTAGCCGGCTTCCTTTATGGCTGCGTCGGCTTCTGCGCTGTAATTCAGAGAAAGCGAAAACAAGTCAAGCGTCTTGTCGTACTCGGCCTTGTTGCCAGTCAGCAAGTACGTTTTGAAGTGCTCGTTGCTGTCCTTCTCTGCCTGTATGGCCTTTACCATGAGGCCGCGAGCATCGCTATAGCGCTCCGGCGTTTGCAGCGCATTCGCCCTGTCGATGAGCGACTGGTACCTTGGCATGTACTTGTCGACTATTCCTGCCATTGTGGTATTGTCGTACTGGCCTGCCTTCCATTTGCCTTCCTCTGCCTGATATTGTTGCGTCAGAGCAATAGCATCATATGCTATGGCGTCCCATTTTTGCTTAAATTCGCCGTTCTGGGCATTTGACACCTGGAGCATGACCATGAATGCGACAAGCACTGCGATTGCCGCAAAGCCTGCAATCACGACAACCCTTGATACCTGCTGCTTTTTCCTGACCATCCCTCTATATGCGCACGCAATGACAGAGGCTGCAAAGTGGAAAATAAACTAAGCGATATGGGAAAGGTTATCGGCTATTGCATACACTGCAACGCCAAGGCCTGCCTTCATGAGAAAGCGATCCGATTTAGAGATCGGGCTGGCGGAGTAAAGATGATGACTATGCGGCAGAGTTTTTCTTCACCCTAACGTATTATAGGAACTTTTTGCCCTCACACCCTTGAGGAGCGTCATATACATAAAATGTCAGAGGCGGGAGCGCCGTCAGAAATCCCGGACACCAAAAAGACCATAGCTCAACCCCCGCTCAACATACTGTTCAACCCATCAGCCGTGATACGCAAGGACGTCTGGAACGTCGACATTGTCCGCCTCCTAGAACTGTTCCTGCAGCTGATAAACGCGACGGGCAACAAGGACCTGAGGATATGCGGCATCGCTGCAGTGTCGTCGTCGATGATATACCGGCTCAAGGTGGAGAGCATCTTTCTCCTTGAAAAGATAGCGATGCAGAAAAAGGGTGTAGAAGACCCGCAGCAGCTCCCGATACCTCAGCTGAATACCCTTGACCTCCCGTTCAGGGTCGAGTCCACTTATCCTGTGTCCGTCGAGGATCTGCTCAAGGTGCTTGAGAACATGATAATGGAGCTGGCAAGTCCGAGGCCTCGCAAAAAACAGGTCGAGCTGGAACCCATCCAGACGTTCAACTTTGACCAGTACCTTGTCAAGTTCGAGCAGATAATCCAGGGGTACGAGGACATGATATTTGACATCGTAAGCGCAGACGGCCCTACCATGTTCAAGGCGCTGGTGGCCAAGATGGAGCCGGTCGAGATTGCGCGCTGCTTTATCGCCTTACTGTACCTGGCTATGAAAGGCAAAGTGGAGCTTGAGCAGAAAGACGACGACCCGAGCGAAGATATCCGGATAACTCTGAAACTGCCAGAACAACAATCGCCATCGTCGTCACAGCAGCAACAATAAAGTAATTCCCCGTTCTTTCCAAAGGACAAGATGCGCAGTTCGCTACCTGAAGATGAGGTCGTTGCGAGGATAGAGGCTGCGCTTTATTCCGCAGGAAGGCCCCTCACGGTTGATGAACTGGTACGCGCGTCTGGGACAAGCTCAAAGGAAAAGACCTTGCGCGTGGTAAACGACCTGGTAAAAAAGACTAAGACTACTTTCAAGGCAATCGAAGTGGTTCAGCTCGAAGACAGTTCATACGTCTTTCAGCTAAAGCCCGCCTATACCCCTCTGATACGCCGGTTTGCGCAGCACCCTCTCGTGCCTGCTGCCGCTCTAAAGACGCTAACCTACATTGCCTACGAGCAGCCGGTCACCTCAAAGCGCCTTGTACAGATACGCGGAAGCCAGGTGTACCAACACGTCAAAGAGCTGGAGCAGATGCAGTTTGTCGAGCACGAGAACCTAGGCCGGCTCAAGGTGTACCGGACCACAAAAAAGTTCCAAGAGTATTTTGGTATAACCGACCTCAACTCGATGAAGAGCAAGCTGGTGGCTGAAACCAACAAGGAGAACCCAAAACCTGCCGCTGCCGCCCAACCTTCGGCGACTGCTGCAAGCCCAGAAAAGTCTTAATAGAGTATTCAATACACTAGAAAACACATTATGCGCAAGTCGATAGAGAATCTTGCGGGCCGCAAGCTGACTGGCGGACGCAAGCTCGCCAACAGGATCAGGAGAAAGTCCGAGATTGACAGGTATCCAAATGAAGCTACCGTCGGAACGACCGACATTGTAACAAGAAGGGTAAGAGGAGCAAACGTCAAGGCAGCCTTCAAGACCGCCGAGTTTGCAAATGTCATGGATCCCGAAGCCAAAAAGGCAACCAAGTCCAAGATACTAACCGTGACCAAGAACCCTGCAAACCGCGACTATGAGAGGAGAGGCGTGGTGAGCAAGGGCGCGATCATCGAGACAGAGACAGGCTCCGCTCTGGTCACCTCGCGGCCGGGCCAGGATGGCGTGGTAAATGCCGTCCTGATAAAGGCCAAACAATAATAATCTTTTTTCTTTACAACTTTTTAGAATTTTTAATGGGTAAGAAAAAAGTGGTGAAGGTGGCGGGCTCCACACACCCGCCGGCACCCTCACATCACCTCATAGTCAATGGATCTGTATGTTCCCTCCGCCAATAGTTCCGCCCCTCATGTAGATGGTCATGCTGGACGGATCCTTGATGACTAACAGGAATGAGTCGTTAGTCCCCGGCTCGCCGTTGTCCTTGACGATTGCCTTGAAGGTGTATCCAGGAACTCCATTGACTTCTGCGGTGCCCTTGAACGTGGCTGTCGTGCCGCTTGGATCTATTGCTAGCGCTGTCACCGATTCGCTGTGGAGTTTTATCTCCTCAAGCCTATCGTTGAACTGGAGCTGGCCCTTGAAGGTGGTGCCGTCACCTGACTGCACGTTGAACCCTGCGTTAGTGTTGTTGTCAAGATTTGCCTGTCCTCCGGTGACCTTGCCCGGTGTACTTGCCAAGCCACGAACATCCACTGTGACAGTCGCATTGTCCGTCAGGCCGTGGCCGTCACTGATGGTGTAGGTAAAGGTATCATTTGCGTCAAAGATAGATGGATCTGGTGTGTAGGTTATGGTGCCGTCGCTATTGATGGCTACAGTGCCTTGCATTGGCGATGAGACAGAAACGACAGTCAGCATGTCGCCGTTAGGGTCAGTGTCGTTTGCAAGGACGTTTATAGTGACCGGCGTGTCCTCAAGAGTGTTTGCCGAATCATCAGCTGCCACCGGCGGTCCTTGGACATTTATGAACGCCTGTGGTATCCCTGCCGTTCCCGGCGTCCCGTCCGGGTTTGTATATTCAACACGCGATTCTGAAATGTCGTTTACCGGCAGATTGTTGCCTGCAAGCGTCGAACTTGCATTGAACGTGACTGCAAACGTCTCTGTGGATAGAAGCTTGTCGTCGCCGTTGCCGACGTATTGGGCAATGTTGTTCCATGTGATCTGGGTCTGGCCGCCTGGCAGCGTGAGTATGCTGTCCGGCGCAATGCTGAAGCTGCCTTCGTTGACGATATAGCCCTGCGTGGTTTCTACAAGGTTGACATCAAACGGTGCCGTATTGATGACTATCTGCTGGAGTATGGCGTTGAATATTGCATCAAGGTTAGCAGCAGAAGGCGCATTGAAGAACTGGCCTCCTGTTGCAGACGCCATGTCTGTCAAAGGGCCTGGCGATGCGCCACTGCCTAGTGCAATCGAGTAGATTTTGTATCCGTTACCTGCCGCTGTTGCCGCGGGTCCGCCAGAGCCTGCTGGTGTATACGTACCGACGCCGTCTGTCAGAAAGATGATGACCTTTGAAGAACTACCCACTCTCGTATTGCTGCCGAGCATGGATATAGCTCCATTGAGGCCCACATTGAGGTTTGTACCCCCTGACGCGTCAACGCTGTTGATGTGCGTCTTTAGCGCACCAAAATCATGTGTTAGACCAAATGCAAAATTGATACCATCATCCCAGCTGACCACACCTCCCTGGTCCCCCGTCGAATTGAGCTTGTCTACAAACGATTTTGCTGCCGCTATGCGTAGATTGGATGGATCGCTTATAGTCATGCTGCCAGAACTGTCGATGGCAAATACCACGTCAATTGGCAATGTCTCTGTAAGAGTTCCTCCAAACCCCTGCGCTGTCAATCTTATTTGGGTGGAATCCGGTTCTCCTGCGCCTTGGATGAATATGTCTGCGGGAGACGCAGTCTTGGTAGCGGACACTGTGTTGTCATCCGCTGCCGCTGGTCGTACTGCGCCCATGGCTGCAAAAACCAGTGCGCCTATCACGACTACGGATAAGAGTTGCTAAATTGCTCTCATGGTGGTTACCTGTAGAAGGAGCGTCTATAAACAAATTCCGAAACGTGATACTATGAGTAAATTAACCAATAATAGAGGAGTTTCAAGAGTTTTGCGCCTACAAACGACCATTGACGACATGTGGCTGTGACGGTGCCATGACTATGTAAACTCGTACAATAGTTTTAAAATACGAACCACTTCACCTATCAAAGAGAGAGGGAGAAACGGAAACTTGAAAGACTATGATCACGTCATACTCTGGCTGGACTATTTCAACAAGAACCTAAAGCGCCGCCAGGGTAGAAAGGTCAAGCGGGACCATGCCGTCTTTGACCCGACGTTGCAAGAGCTAGTAGAAGCGTCCGAAGCTGCCGGCTATCCTGTAGAAAGTGACGCGGTAAATGAGAGCGCTAGATTTCCGCGACGGTCTTTTGTCAAGTCTGGCTATGTCATGCTTGCCAAAAAGGAAGGCGTGAAAAAATCCAAGGTGATCTTGAGCGTTGCAGAAAAGCTACTACAAAAGCGCGCGAGGCAAAAATCCGGGAAAAAATAGCAGAGAGAAATTTAACAGCGGCCGCAACAATATTGTTTATCAACAAACATAACTAATTTGACCGAAGCTTATGATAGCAAGCAAGGGCTGATTGGAAGAATGGGGGAGATCGGGGAAGTTATGCATCTAGCAAAGAGCGGTAGGTTGATAGTAAAACTAAACGCGGCGAGCGTTGGCATCCGTCCGGGTGAAGTGCTCATCGACTCTGCAGGTAGGCGGGTAGGTAAGATCGCCGAGCTGATAGGTCCTGTGAGCGCGCCTTACGCTTCTGTCATTCCAATGACTGACAGGACGACAAGGCTCGCCGGTGGAAAGGTGTTTGCCGGGGGGCAGCAACAACAAAGACAGCAGTCACATTCAAGGCCGTCGCATGGACGAAGGCAACTGCATGACAGTGGCGGCATTAGCAGGAGCAACGAAAGGAGGAGAGGGCGAGGAGGCCGAAGAAATTGACTGCAAGCGAAGAATACTGTACGCAGTGCCCAGAATGCAGTGCAAACCTCATACAGGACTACTCCAAGGGTGAGTTCATCTGTGAGCGCTGCGGGTATGTGGCGATGGACGGGGTCTATGATTTCGGCCGCGAGTCAAACGCGACAGACTTTGAGGAAAAGACCAAGAACACGAGAGCCTCTGGCTCGACGAGTTTTGCCCTGCATGATTACGGCCTCAGGACAGAGATCGCCTCTGGATCAAAG
>DASZTR010000139.1:0-8006 GCA_035547955.1 Nitrososphaera sp.
CGCAATTGTCGTGCCGCAGTCGGGGCAATAGTTGTTTGGCCTGTTTGCGAGGTACACTAGGCCGCGCTTCCACAGGTCGATAAAGGTTGCCTGCGTCAGGGCGCGGTATTCATCAGAGTCGGTGCGGTAATAATGCGCAAAATCGCCAGAGAGGCCCATGTTCTTCATTATCTTGAGCATTTCTGCCTCCAGGTCGTCGAGTGCGCCCCTGCACAGGTCGAGGAACTTTTGCCGGTCCATCTGGCGCATGCGCACCTTGTATTTTTTTTCGGTATAGATTTCCACAGGCAGGCCGTTCCTGTCGATGCCTATTGGAAACAGCACGTTCTTGCCGGACATCCTTGCGGTCCGGGCTATCATGTCTATCTGGGCATAGTGAGCCGCAGCACCGATGTGCCAAGGCTTGCCAGAAGGGTACGGGGGCGGCGTGTCTATGACAAACGCCGGCTTGGTGCTTGGCATCTCAAAGCGGTACGTGTCCTCGTCCTGCCATCTTTTTAAAATCGCGCTTTCAATCTCGTGGTTCCACGACTTGGTCTCTATCTTGGGTTCCATCGGTTATTGCCGGCCTGCTCTCGGTTAGTGGTGGCTTTCGATGCCGTTATTAACGTTAAGGCGTGAGGTGGGGCGGGGGATGTGAGGGTGGGGGTGGGGAGGAGTGGAGAGAGAGAAAGAATGCGCGCGCCTAAGTGCTGAAAATACAGCACCAGACATCAAAACTTAAAAGCAATCAACAGCCCTCATTCAAAGGGCCCGGCTGATCATATCATTACATGAAACATTTTCTCTACAAGCTTGTTCCTCCCAGACCGACGTTTCCCCGAGATATGACAGAGGCAGAACACAAGTTAATGCAGGAACACGTCAAGTATTGGAGAGAGCTAACCGACAAAGGCGTTGCAATCGTCTTTGGTCCAGTAGCTGATCCAAATGGGGTATGGGGATTGGCAATAGTAGAGGTTGAAGACAAGGCTTCCGCGCATGCACTCGGTATGGACGACCCTGTGATCAAGGCCAAGTCAGGGTTTAATTTTGAGGTCTATCCAATGCCCCAAGGAATTATAACGAGAAAATAGGTGCGCTTTTGACTCCCGGCCAGAAAAAGATATTAATATTAACGTCTGCGCAACCCATTCCGTGAAATTCGTCGACTGGTTCCCGTATTATCAAGGAATCCGCGCAGAGTTTGGCTACAGCACAGAGAAGGACCAGGAGGCGGCCAGGATGCTTTCTGGCATGATAAAGAGAAAGGCCATCGAGCCTAAGGTCCTGCAGAAAAAGATAGCAGGAAGAAACGTGCTCGTCCTTGGTGCGGGCCCAAGCTTGGCTGAAAACTTCAAGATAGTCAAAAAGAACAAGGCGTTTGTGAAAATCGCGGCAGACGGCGCGGTGCAGGCGCTCCTTGAGAACAAGATAAAGCCCGACATCGTAGTGACTGACCTCGACGGCGATTCGGCATCGCTGCAAAAGGCGGCCAAGTCTGGCGCCGTCATGGTGGTGCACGCCCACGGCGACAACATCGACATGCTGAAAAAGCTCGTGCCCAAGTTCAAGAAGGTGCTCGGGACGACACAGGTTATGCCAGTCGACAACGTCTACAACTTTGGGGGGTTCACCGACGGCGACAGGTGCGTATTCCTTGCAGAAGAGTTTGGCGCAAAAAAGATAGTGATGATAGGGATGGACTTTGGCGGTGCAAGCATGTACAAGGATGTCAAGGACCCGGAGCTGAAAAAGCGCAAGATGCAGGCAGGGAGGCGGCTTTTAGAGACGCTTGCCAAGCAGTCACATTCGCAGCTGTTCCACGCCTCTGAAAAGCCAGTCAAGGGCTTCTCCCCATACTAGTTCACGATAGAAAAAGGGCATGGTCAGCCAGAAAAAGGCAATAGGCATACTCGGCATAGTCTTTGCCGTGGCAGGAGGCATCGCGTGGTTCTTTGGGCAGCAGATCCCGGCCGCGATGCTATGGGGTGTCGCCGTCCTGATAGTGCTAAAGCTCAACAAGCGCAAGAGCGGCAGCAAAAAAAAGCGGTAAGGCTATTATACCATTTAGGATCAAGAGGGCTTGCTATAACACAATGTCCGGCGGCTATTCCGAAGATGACGTGAGGCGCGCGGCTGAGCTGCGCGAGTGGCTCATGAAGCAGATTTCAGACAAGCAGGAAGAGCTAGAGAAGCTGAGGGCCACGCTTACTATCATTGATAGCGTCCTAAAGCAGGGCAGCTTCAGGGCCGCGGCGGTATTGACTGCGTCATCGTCGTCGTCATCGTCATTATCAGCATCATCAGTAGGAGTAGCAGCAGCAAGCGACCAGGCAAAGGTAGCCGCACCGCCATCGCAGCACCAAAGGCAATCAGCAGGGACACAACCACAATCAGCCAGACAGGCGCCGAACATGACAGCAGCATCATCTCAATCAAAGCAACAACCGGCAGCAGCATCAGGCTTTGACCCCGGCAGAGAGGTCAGGCCGCTAAAAAGGGCCAAGGATGATTTTCTACTTGCAAACGCCGAGATTACTGCCAACTCGATAATACTAACGCCGGTACCCGGCATCAATCTGAATGTCAATACGCCTCCTTTCAAGTCATTCTTCCTTGGCAGAATCCTAGAGGGCATGAAAACCAAGGATACGGAGAAAACTGCTCAGGGCGCAATTCCAGAGTCAGCCGCCATGAGCTACAAGGTCGACGAAGACGCATCGGGCATAATAAAAAAGATAACTATAACAAACTACCGGGACAAGGAGCGGATGACAGAAATATTCAACACGGCAGCCTGGGTGTTTACAAGAATGCTTGAAAAGGCCGGAAGCTGAAGGAAATAAAATGACAAAAGAAGACGTCAAAGGCAATAACAATAACAATGACAATAACAGCAGCAAGATGGACAAAATAGTCGTCCTTGACTTTGGTTCGCAGTACAGCCATCTCATATGTAGGAGGATAAGGGAGGCCAATGTGTACTGCGAACTTTTGCCTTACAATACACCAGCAAAGGTGCTAAAGGAGATGGATCCAAAGGGCATCATATTTTCCGGCGGGCCGGCAAGCGTGTACGCCAAGGGTGCGCCCAAGCCGGACAGGCAAGTGTTTGCTATGGGCAAGCCAATACTCGGAATCTGCTACGGCCACCAAGTGCTTGTTGACAATTTTGGGGGCAAGGTAAAGAGGGCTGCGAGCAGAGAGTACGGGCGCGCAGGTCTAAAGATAGACGACAGTTCAGATCTGTTTAAGGACCTTGGCAGCAACGGCAACGGCACAAGTATCAATTGCTGGATGAGCCACGGCGATGCGGCTGAAAAGGTGCCCGACGGGTTCAAGGTGATCGGCCACACAGAGAACTCACAGTCGGCTGCGATTGGCAACAAGGAGAGCAAGATGTACGGCATCCAGTTCCACCCCGAAGTGGTGCACACCGAGCGTGGAGTGCAAATCCTAAAGAACTTTGCGCAAGAGATAAGCGGCGCAAAACCCGAGTGGGATATGCAAAGCTTTGTCGAGACTACAGTCAAGGAGATAAGAGAACAGGTTGGCGAAAAGCGAGTGCTTGCCGCAGTGAGTGGCGGGATCGACTCGACTACGGTCGCCGCGCTCTTGCACAGGGCAATTGGAAAACAACTGTCGTGTGTGTTCATCAACCACGGCCTTTTGCGGCAAGACGAGGAAAAGGAGGTCGTCAGGCTATTCAAGGAGCACTTGGGCATTAACCTCATCTACGTCAACGCGGAAAAGCGCTTTTTGGCACGGCTAAAAGGTGTTACCGACCCGGAGAAGAAGCGCAAGATAATCGGCGACCAGTTTGCAAAGGAGTTTGTTGAAGTCGCAAAAAAGCACGGGCCGTTTCAATGGCTTGCGCAAGGAACGCTGTACCCCGACGTGATTGAAAGTGGGGTGTCAAAAGGCCCTGCCGCAGTGATAAAGACGCACCACAACGTCGGAGGCTTGCCAAAATGGTTGAAACTGAAGGTAATCGAGCCGTTGCGCTTTTTGTACAAGGATGAAGTAAGAAAAGTTGCAAAGTTGCTCAACGTGCCTGACGAGCTGCTAAAGAGGCATCCGTTCCCCGGACCGGGTCTTGCCGTGAGGATAATTGGCGCGATAACCCCGGAAAAGACAAGGATTGCCAAACACGCAAGCAAGATTGTTGAAGACGAGCTAAAGGCTGCAGGATATTATGATAGGGTGTGGCAGGCATATGCTGCAGTAGGTGATGATAGAGCTGTTGGTGTACTGGGTGACGAGCGGGTGTACGGTCATATCGTCATGGTGCGCGTAGTAGAGTCGATTGATGCCATGACTGCGGACTGGACACGGCTGCCGTACGAGGTGATAGAGCGCATCAGCAATAGGATTACGAACGAAGTTGAGGGTGCGACGTGGGTCACGTACGCAGTGTCGAGCAAGCCGCCGGCCACGATAGAGCCGCAATAAAAATAGAGATCCCCCTTCTTTGAGCGTGAAAACCTGAGGCTTTTTCCGCCAATAGTACGGAAAACTTATGTGCAAGGGATCCCCACCTCTACGGACAAAAATCTGCAGGTCTGTCGTAAAGCGTAAAGCTCGGTAGATGGTATGAACTGCCAGCCCCTAGAACATGACTCTGAAGGGAAAGAAGAACTACTACAACGTCAAAAATGTTAACGATTGGCAAGGGGGTGGGGACTTGGCTTAATGTGCGGCCGAAGTTGCTCAATCGTAACAATATGAGACGGTACTATGAACCCTTCTTTGGTAGCAAGAAGGATTACTTTAGCGTTAGTATTTCATAGTACTCATTGTCAAAAATCGAGCGATAATGTTGCAAGAGCGTACTTCTATTATCCATCCAGTACTTGACAACGCTTGCAGCATCTGAATCTGGGTCTTTGGCGATAACTATCCATTTGTCATTGTATTTCCAAGGCTCATGGAACGAATCTTTCCAAGTGCTTGATTCGATTATGGAGTCAAAGTTCCTAAATGCAATTCCGCTGGCAAGCAATATCCTGTGTTCTTGGGCAGAACCTGTTATCACCATTATGGTTCCTGTGCCGTCGTAAAGAGAACCAAGTTTCTCACCGGTAGCAATTGCATACGGAGGATACTTGTATGTGAAACCACCTTTGGCATCGTCAAGCGTTACAACTGCAGAGAAGGCAGGCATTGCAAGCTGAAATGCGAACAGTGCTGCAACGACTCCCCCTAGAAGCACACGATTGGCTGCTATCTTTTTTGGCTGCTTTGCGATGTAGAATCCCACAAGGATCATTAGAAGAGGGGCGAGTAAAATTGTGAATCTTGAATTGAACCAAAATGTCATTTCTCCAATTCCAATTAGCATAGTAATGACTGTGAAGAGCGGAGGTAAACTCAAAAAGATAAACAGATACCTCATGCTGATTTTTTTTGGTCGGCCATTACTTTCGTCTTTTCTTGGCTTTGTCGTCGTTAGTGTGGACCACCTGTGAAGATAATAATATCCAATTGGTGCGGCTGCCAGAATTACTGGACCATAAACCATAAACGCTGTCAGTCCGTAAACATTGGCAACGTTATAAGGCTGCAAATAGAGATTTTCCCTAATTGGACGGCTAAGGGCTTGAGACGCTGCGGAATAGTATTGTGCATGTGCGAACTCCAGAGGGTCACCGTAGCTCATGGCATTGTAGACGAGCCAAAAGACGATGCCAGAAAGCGAAAGGCCAGAGAGCAATATTGCATAAACAACCATGCGAATGTTGATCTGCTTCTCTTCGTAAGCATTGACCACCTTGGCCCGCCTCTCCTCCTCTTCATTCTTTACATTTTTTGCAACCCTTCTTCTTGCCAGCAATTCAGCAAACTGTCTTATAGAAGTATATAGGATAAGAAAGAATGGTAGCATCCACCCTTCATATCTGCACAGAGTTGCAGCGGCGGCAAAAAGTGACGAGACTAACAGATATTTCAAAGCCGGATTCGCATTCTGTCCTTGTTGCTGTTGTCGCTGTTTTTCTTCGTGCCACCTGAGAAGAAAATATGCGGACGCTACAAAAAACAGCATAAAGGGGGCTTCTGTCATCGCGGTAATTCCAAGGTACAGAAAATTCGGATTGGTACCGTACAGTAGCGCTGCTGCAAAAGCAGCATATGGAATTGTCCTTTTACCGACATTTGGAATGGCTGTTGAGATCAGAAGCCTAGTCGCCATTTTGTAAATCAGAATCGAAGTCGCAGCCAAGCTAGGAAGGCTGATTGCAAGTCCTGCAAATCCGCTAAAAAATAAGGCATCATCCAATGAAGGAAACATCAGGAGGACATGGGGAAGGGGGAGCCATACGGTACCTATCTGGTTCCATCCGGGGTTTTCAGCCCAATCAAAAAGTTTCCTTGCCGCAGCTAAATGAGAAACAGAGTCTCCGTAATATGTCAGCGCACTTTTGTCTATGATGTACATGGAAAGAGAAAGGGCAAATCCCAAGACCATTATGACGCCGAAAATGACGACAATGTGGGTTCTGTGGTCAATATGAGTAATTTCAAGCCGCTGTTCTGTTTTCATGCGCCTAATCTAGTGAGGCATTTTCTATATAAGTATAGAGTAAAAGATTGCAGTTAGTTGCAATAAGCTCCGTACTTGTTGATGTACAGTCATCAGTACGATATCTTCAAAAGATGACTTTCAAGGTATGGGGAGAAGTAGCACTATAGCCTGAAAGTACGGAACTAGTACCGTGAGACCTACTGCGAGCAGAACTGAACATGCTAGATTAGTTGAAGCCTATCATCAAGAGCTAGACATACGACCCAAATGCTAGATAGTAATCATCCTTGGTAGCACCGTCTTTGGCACAAGATACATCTTGAGAAATTCTCGTCCCTCGAAGTTTACATAATCTAGGATGGCCTGATAGCTTCCGTTGTAGTACCAAGTTGTCATAACCCTTACTCTCCCTGCCTTTCCCAGAAGGTGTTGATAACCCTTGAAAGAGCCGTTGTTTACAATGATAAGCACGTGCTTCAAGGCAATTATCGACCTATGTCCCAGCATTAGGCCCTCGCAACCGAAATATTGCTTCAGTTTGTGTTTCATAAAGCTCAATTCAAAGACCAAGTTGTTGCCGAAGGGGGCAAAGTTCCAGATGCTGCCGCTGATGTACGTCTGGCGGAAACTGTTCAACAACGCCTCCTTACCCCGTCTTCCATTCCTTCAAGACGTTGAGAGGCTTCAGGGGTTTGCCAGTCCTGCTGTCAAGCCGTTGGTACTGGATGGTGATTATCTTTGCTTTACAAGGGTCAAGGCGTGCCAGTTCCTCGTTTCGATATTGTCCCAGGGGCGCTGCTTCAATATCGAAATAATATTCCGCCATCCAGAATCAAGTAACTATTAACTTCTATTTTTGCAAGAAACCCGGTGTAACATGTCTGATCATGTTAGCACACGTCCATCTATGCAAGTGTTATAACATCAAGCAACTACTTTGTGCAAAATTTTGGAAGCAAATCTTTACAACTTCGACAAACTACAACAGGATGGAAAGCGAAACGCCTTGCATCAGCTGCATTGTCTGTTTGTGGCCATGAGGAAGCGCAAGCGAAACAGAAAGCGCTTGGCAAGGTCGCCGGGAAGAAACGTCTCATGGCGAAGGCCACGGCCGAGGAAATCATCAAGGAATTCATTTCTACAACCTTGGTTGGCATCGGAAAGGATGACAATGATGCTCGTAAAGTCTGCTACCATTTGACGCATAATGAGGAGATTGACCGGGCAAGGTTGGAGCAGGCCATGGCAGTCAACTCCGCCATAGTCGAGTCGGGAGTAACGAGGCTGGAAAAGGAATACAAGGATACATCGATGGATGAAAAAATCGTTTTTACGCGTTGGCTCCTAAGTCTCCTATTTGGTACGTTGAATGGTTACAACTTATTGGCGGCGAGCATGCCGGAACTTGAAGGGTTCTATCATATCATAGACCAGGAGCAAGTGCGACGAGTGTGTAATGTGATAGAATCAAACGTAGCAATCCAGACCTAGAGCGTTAAGT
>DASZTR010000140.1:0-8705 GCA_035547955.1 Nitrososphaera sp.
CATATTTTCAGTACGACGGTAGCCTGCTTTTTCGGGCCGCGTATGACCATCTCGCGCTGCCCTATCTCGCGGGTAATTCACTCCATTTTTTTGTTATTATTATTGTGATCGCCTGCTAAGCGGATATTCTATAGTTGCCGATATACTCACGGTTATTGTCGGTTTCGTCGTCGTTGTCGTTTTCGTTGCAGCTGTAGTTGCTTTCGGTACATTCGATGCTCCCTCTTTTTCCGACGCCTTTGATCACGAAAAAGTACTTGGAGTCGTCAAAGCTTCACTTGAGGAAGACAACGTTTCTTCTTCTGTCACGATGTCATATCTATGGCCTTGTGTAGAGTCAACTACCACGCCCTAAAGGGTTGGGGGTTGCAGTTGTCGTAAAAACTGGCACCGCCATAGGCTGATTGACCGCAGCCCGTGCAGCAATATTAGTAGTCGCCGCTGCATAATCTGCCATTGCTTCGTAGTATCCGCGTTTCGTGCACTTGAATTGGTTGCGAGTCGGTCTGTTCCTAGCGTCGATGTAAACCCCTGAAATAGTTATTTGGAGAAGCGGGTTCGGTGGGATTCGGACCCACGACATTTTAACCCAGTGAAATACGCACATGCACTGATTGGTTAAGAGCCAAACGCTCTACCTGGCTGAGCTACGAACCCGCGAAATCAATCGTGCAAAAAGCGTTATTTAAATTAAACTAGAGGTTAAAAGAGAAGAGAGGAAGAGGTGGTGGGGAGAAGATCAGGCCGCCTTGGCCAGCGCTTCCTGCCTGTCCTGGATGATCTTGACTATTGCTTCAGAGACAGAGCAGTTCAGTGCCATCTTTTCCTTGATGATGTGCCTGTATGCATCAAGGGTGATGTATACAGGGATGGAGCCGGTGCCTTCAAGAAGTGCCTTTACGCGGAGCAGGCCGTTTTCCATGCCGCGCTCGGCGATCTTGCTCAGCTTTACCTTGTCAAGGAATCCGCCTAGTGGACCCATCGGCATATCATAGTCCACGACGAGCGTGCAGTTTGACTTGCGCTCGCCCAGCTCGTCGAACATGACGGTTATCTGCCACCTCTTGAACGGGCCCTCTATCATCTTGGCCACGATCTTTTTCAGCGGTATGTACTCGATGGTCTCGCAGTCCCATTCGAGCCTCTTGCCGTCAAAATCTCCGTTGATCCTAAATATTGTCCCTACGCCAAAGCCGTTCTTTACCTCGACTGGCACGACGTTCAGACCCATGTTCTCGGGGAACTGGTCCGCCATGTGCTCCGGCCTTGCAAAATAAGTAAACACCTCGTTGACTGGAGCGTTGATTTCCATGCTCTTCTTTATAACAGTCATTAGGAAAAGGACGCTGTCATTCTGAATTTAAAGGTTTTGGGAAGTAGGTAGAGACTACAAAATACAACAGCTCTACGAAAGTCCACCTATCTCACTGTCATATTTTCCTACATAAAAAAGAGAGTGCAAAGAAGAAGAAAAGAAGGTTCCGTAGAAAACGCGCAGAGAGAGCGCGCTTTCTGCATATGCATTATCATACACACACACGTATGCACACATACACAGAAATGTCTTGTTTCTTCCCCGCCGGTTCAGGCCAGAGGGTTCTTGTTCACTATTTCGTCAAGGCACTTGACGACGTCCTGCTTGCTGACAGGTATCGGGTTGTTGTCCAGATGCCCTTTGTCCGGCATGATGACGTCCGCTGCGGCGTCCAGCGGCTGCTTTAGTTTAAGTGGTTCAAACTTTAATTTCTGCGCTATCTCCTTGAAGCGTTTGTAGTACGGAGAGTTGTTGAACTTGTGTGCGACAGTAGTGCAGGAAGAGAGCGCGTAGCCGTGCGGGACGCCCTCGTTTGAGAAGACGTACGATAGCGCGTGCCCAAGTGTGGTCGACGAGTTGCCAAAGCCGATGCCAGAGAGCATGGCCCCGTACGGCAACAGGTGAGGCTTGTCGTTCATTATGGCGTCGTATAGGATGTCAAAGGCCTCCCTGCAAAAGAACTGCGTGAACGGGTTTCCGGCCTTGCTGTCATAGCCTTCAGACGCCTGTGCCGCGGCGTCACACGCAGAGTTGCGCATGATGTTAAACGGCGTGCCGGGCAAGAAATACGGATCAACTATTGCCGCGTCGGCAAGGAACGCCTCGTCTTGCAGGAGCTTTTTCTTGTGGTCAAAGCTTATCACCGCGTACGTGGTCATTTCTGCACCCGTTCCAAAAGTGGTCGGTATCAGTATCTTTTGCACGCCGGTCAGCTTGGAGAGGTACTTGCAGACATCCATAGAGCTGCCACCGCCAAGGCCGATGTAGGCTCCAATGTCCTTACCCTCGTACTGCTTTTTGATGGCCTCGATGGCCTCGATGGATGGGTCAGGAGTGACCTTGTCGTAAACCTCGTAGTCCTTTATGCCCATGTAGTCGAGCCACTTGTTGTAAATGTCGGGCGTAGTTGTGGTTATCACAAGAGAATTCTTGGGGTACTGGAATTCTTTTGCAGCGTTCTCGCCGAAGGCTATTTTCCTCGGCATCATTACTTTCCACATATGCTTCTATATGTCCAGTCGTAGGGGTTTTATGTCTTACTGGGTGTCTCGGCGAGGCGGCTCGCAAGCCGGCGCTTTTCAAACCTCATAAGGTAGACTATGCCCACCACCAGTATCGCCTCGGCAGACTTGGCAAGTATCCCTCCGAGGTCGACCTCTTCCGGGACAGGGTTCGGTGAGAGGGGTGGCGGGAACGTTATGGCATAGGCGTAGAGGCCAAGGAGCACCGCAGTCCCTATCAGCCCAAACAGGTTCAGCACGACGGTCTTACGATAGTACCTGCGCGGGGCCATCCGGGATTCTTCGGCCCCGACCATAGTGAGGAGTATATAGATGATCCCATAACAGACCTGCCCGACTCCGGCGACTATAAGGAAAATGCCATATTCCAGCCGGAGGGCAGAATGCTCGGCGTAGACGGCAAAGTGCACCATTCCCCCAGCGATGGCCAAGAGCAGGACGCCCCACCGGACAAACTCTTCTGACGAGTTGGCGTGCAGCTGCTTCCGCTTGCGCTTGTAGACGAGCATGAGCACCACTCCCATTATGCCAAGCGGTATGAGTATCGAAGCGAGTATTGCGGCGTTCCATATCGTTTCAAAGTTGTCAGATATGGCGGCGTTAAAGATCACCCTGTCGCAATTGCACCCTTCGACCCCGGAAAGTGTGGCCCTCACAGGGTCGACTCCATTCATGTTGACTGGGCCAGTAGCCACGGACAACACGATCTGATAATAGCCTACTTTAGGAAAAGTATAGAAGACCTGAAAGTCGCCGGTGTCCTGCTTGGTCCACGGGAAGGCCACCAACCTTTCGCCGGTGATGCCAGAGTAGACCTCGACCATCGTCACGACGTCTTTGGTGTCATCCCCGTTCTGGTCCTGGATGCTAAACTGCAGGGCGGTAGCCTCGCCCGGCTTGGCGTAGTCGGGGCTGAGCTGCTCGTAGACGTAGTACTGCCCGACTCCTTCGCCCTTGGCGTTGTAATGGGCCATATGCTCAAAATGGGCGTAGGCGTTCTGTGTTGATGATGCGGCGAGGAGCAGCAGCATTATCAGTGATGCACCCACCGCTGGTATAACGGCGTACGTGCGCATCTTAAAATCAGGATCTACCTTTTCCCGTATAAACCATTAGGGCGTATATGCGTGTTGTTGCGAGCAGAGGCAAAAAGAGAGTAGTAGGAGAGGTGAGGAGGATGCTAGTAGGCTGCAGATTGCTTGCTGCTGGGGTTGTTGTTCCTGTTTGCCTCAAGAGTCTTTTCTTGCGGCTTTATCTTCCACGCGTAGACAGTCGTCATTAGGACCATCGAGAACAATATCAGCCCGAGTCCAAGGTGGCCTGTTACAAGTATCGAATGGAGCCGCTCCACTATCACCACGGCGCCAAGCGTCACCTGGCCAATCACTGCTCCTGCGGCTATTACCGACGTAAGCTTCATTGCCCTTGACGCCTGCTTTGACTTGAGCGTAAAGGCCATCGTAGTGACTACAAGGACGGCGGTGCTTGCCGCGACCGTCCTGTGCGTATATTCTATAACGAACTCTGGCGCTGGCACGAACCCATGCGGGCAAAGTGGCCATTCAGGACAGGTGAGGCCGACGCCCGATGAACTGACGTAGCCACCTATGAAAATAAGAGAAAAGAGGACGGCAAGCGTCCCAAATGACAGAGCCCGCAGCAGAGTCGTCATTTCGTTGTCATCAGGTCACGTTCAGCTTGCCCTTCATGAACGGGTGCACCTGGCAGTAAAAGTCGTGCGAGCCGGCAGCAACTGCGGACGTGTCGACAGTGACCGTCTTGCCTGCGTCGATGAAGCCGCTGTCAAATTCCTTGGCGCTGGTCGGATCATCAGCTCCCGTGCCAGAAGTAAGCGTGTGTATCGCAGTGTCGTCGTTAACAACGGTTATCTTGTCGCCCTTCTTGATGTCCAGAGATGCCGGGTCGTATGATTTGGCGCCCTGCACTGAAGCGCCTGCGAGGATGTGGATAGTCGGGCCAGATGGTGCAGCTGTTGCACCACCACCGCCACCACCTGCTGCTGCCTCTGTGATCGTCAACTTGCCGGTCATGAACGGATGCACTTGGCAATAGTAGGGGATGGTATCGCCCACCTTGGCTCCCTTGATTTCGAGCTCCTTGGACTTTTCGCCGGGGTTGATGAACGTCGTGTCGAAGATCTTGCCGCTGTTGGCGTCGCTGGCGCCGGTACCAGAGGTCGCAGTATGAATGGCAGTGTCCTCATTGCTCCATACGACCTTGTTACCAAGCGGAACCTTTGCCTCGTCTGGATCAAAGGACTTTGACCCCTGCACTGAAGCGCCTGCAAGTATCGATATTTGCGTCACGCCGGCGGCAGGTGGTGCCGCAGGCGTTGAAGGAGTAGCAGGCTTCTGCATCAGTGCCACCGGAGGCGGATTTGCCACCATGTCGTGGAACGTGAACATGAGGATGGTGCCTGCAATGGCAAGGGTGATACCTATGACGGCAATCCCCCTCGCCATGCGAGCCGGGCTAGTTCTCAGTACTGGCTGAGATTCGTCTTCATGCTCGTGGCTCATGCTTCCATTTATCACCTTTTATTCTAGTGGTGGGGTTCCTTGGCGGCTATCGGATAGTACGTCTCGCCAAGCTTGAACGGGTCTTTCAAGTCCGCGAACCTGCCCTTCATCGATCCGTGTATCAGGATTCCGAGTAGGAGTGCTGCGCCTGTCGCGGTTATCCACGCTCCCACTGTAGATATCTGGTTCAGGATGATGAGCGGCTGCACTGGAACATAGTCGTAGACACGCCTAGGCTGGCCGTACAGGCCGAGCACGTGCTGCGTTAGGAATATCATCGACACTCCCACGAAGAACAGCCAGAAGCAGACCATGGCCGCCTTTTCGTTGAACATCCTGCCCGTTATGAACGGGAACATGTACAGCAGGAATCCCAGGAATCCAAACGTGATCATGCCCATGACGAACAGGTGGAAGTGTCCTACTACCCAGTAGCTGCCGTGCGTGATAAAGTCAAGCGGCATGGCCGTGTTGACAATACCTCCGGCTCCCGCGAAGAAGAATAACACGATCCCTCCCGTCGAAAACGCCATCGGTGAAGAGAACCGGACCCTCCCACCCCACATGGTTGCTAGCCAGTTAAAGATGTGCATGGCAGACGCAGGCACCGCTGCCAGCGTTCCTACCATGAACACGGTCTTTTCTGTAAAGCTCATGCCTGTAGCGTACATGTGGTGGGCCCATGATGCAAAGCCCACTATACCAAGCAGGACGAACGCAGTCACTCCAGACTGATAGCTGAACAGTGGCTTTCTAGAGAACTTGGGTATCAGTTCGTACATCATGCCCACTGCAGGCAGCAAAAAGATGTACACCTCTGGATGGAACGTAAACCAGAACAGATGGAGGTATGCGACCGGGTCGCCTCCTCTTTCCGGGTTAAAGAAGCCGCTGACTCCAAGCCTATCCGTATATAGCATAATGAGTGCAGCAGTGAACGTTGGGAGAGCGACGAGTATCATCAGAGATGTCACCAGCGTTCCCCAGACAAAGAGCGAAGTCTTCATCAGAGGGAGGTCGGGGTGCTTCATCTTTAGTATCGTGACGATGAAATTGATCGAGCCGAGGATTGATGAAAGCCCGAGTATCTTTAGCCCAAAGATCCACATTTCTGCTGCTGGACCCGGAGCGCGAGTAGTCGAATAAGGCGGATAGGCCATCCAGGTGGTGTCAGAGAAGCCCATCCAGATCAGGGCCATGCCGACAGGGATCATCCAGAATGCGATTGCATTCAGCTTTGGCCATGCCATGTCCTTGTACCTGACCATGATTGGGATCAAATAGTTGCCCATGCCTGATGCAAATGGTATCAGCCACAAGAACAGCATGTTGGTACCATGCACGGTAAAGATCCTATTGAATGTCTGAGGATCGCCAATGATCTGCGGTCCGGGCAGGAAAAGCTCCGTCCTGATCGCGATTGCAAGAGCGCCACCGATAATAAAAGCGGTGAACGAGAGAATTATGTACAAAAGTCCTACGTCAGTGTGGTGGGACGAGAACAGTATTTCCCACATAGGGCGGGGTTGCTTTACTTCTAATACCACTACTCATTCGCCTCTGGATTGGTCATACTTGGAATGGTTATCAAATAAAAGCATTTTGCTTGATGTGCAAACAGAGTGCATGCATGTATGCGAACTCGTACCCGTGTACGCGCACGAGCGGCAGCACAAGAAGAAAAAAATGTTGATGTTGATGATAATAATGATGATGACAGGAAACCTATCGAGAGGAGAAAAAAGAGAAAGAAGAAGAGGAAAAGGAAAAGGAGAGGCAGGTTTAGCTTGCGACTGCCTGTGAGCCGATGCTCGGAGTCAGGTCGGCTGCTACCTGCTGCGTAGTGTTGCCAGCGCCTGCTGCCGGTTCTTCCACTATGAGCTTGGCGCGCATCTGGTAGTGCGAAAATCCGCAGTACTCTCTGCATTGGATCAGGAACTCGCCGGCCTGGTCTGGGACGACCCACAGTGTGTTTATCTTGCCAGCTATTGCATCAATCAGCAGAGTATAGTCTGGCACGTTAAATTCGTGGTTGACATCCCTTGAAGTGATCTCGAACTTGTACGGGACGCCCTTTATCAGGTGCAGTTGGCCGATTTCCTTCGTGCCGTCCTCGTGTTCGAACGTCCAGAACCATTGCTGGCCAGTGACCTTGATTATCTTGGCATCAGGCGGAGCATGGTCTAGGATGCGCTCGATGTTCCAAGCGTCGGCACCGACATAAATCAAAAGCGCGACGACCACACCGACGTAGACCCATTCAATTGTCGCATGGCCCATTTAGTGCTGCTCGCCCTCCGCTGTCGATCTAGCAGGCAGGTTCCGGTTCTTCGGGTTCGACTCGCGGAACCTGTATACTATGTAGAATATCACGCCCATCAGTATTGCGCCAATGACAAAGGCGATTACCATCAGCCGGTAGAACAATGCCCATACTTCGATTCTGCCGTAGATGTACGGTCCGCCTGCTGCTTGCTCCTGTGCAAACGCGCTCGTAAAATCTAGGAACAGCACAGCTACTACGGGAATCGCGAGCAAAAGTAACTTGTACGATGCCATACTCATCCCTTTGATGTCAGAAAGTTTCCATATCTTATTTAAGGCTTTGGAAACTCGGGTTTTTCGTAGAAAATCAAGCGTCAGGTGCATATATAGTAATTCAGAATTGCTCAGGACAAGTTGAATCAGGCCGCTTCTGTACAAAAAGCCAGAATTCATTCATGTATGTAGCGGTGCATCGACATGACGTTGACACCTGAAAGCGAGTACTGGCCTTCGTCCTGCCGGAGGATGGTCATCGACGCGTTGCGTATGTGCCATCGGTAAAGCGCTACGGGATTCAGTTCGAGGATAGTAGAAATCGCGGCCTTTATCGGGTCGAGGTGCGTTACGCATAGGATGTTGCGATTGACGTGCTTTTCTACGGCTTCTTCAAGCAGGCTCTTTACGCGCTTTTTCACAGAGATAAAGGGCTCGACCCCAAAGCTTTCAAGCGCAGGGTCGTGCTCATCGTAGAACTTCAAGAAGAGGTTGCCGTATTTGCTTACGACTTCGTCAAAGTTCATGCCAACCAGCTTGCCCAGCTCGATCTCGTACAGCCTCTCGTCTATTTCGTAACTCGAGCCGGTTTCCTTGCAGATTATTTCCGCCGTCTCTACTGCACGGATGACTGGCGACACTACAACCTTGTCTATCGAGACGTTTTTCAAGTCCTGTGCGGCGTATTCTACCTGCTTTCTGCCCTGCTCCGTTAAGTGCGACTCGATGTGCCGGCCCACTAGTATGCGGTTGACGTTGTTATCGGCCTGCCCGTGGCGCATAAAGATGACAAGCGGCATTGGATTTTTAGCCGCCAAAGCCGTTAATTATTGTTTCATGCGCACAAACACACATCCATAGACACACACAGGCTCATGCATACATGCATGTACACATAGAGTCTCAGTAAGATGAGATGCATGTGCGCAAAGTTAACATTCTTTCTGGTTCATCCCACTTTTTTCAGCACGTGCATCAGTGTATATGTGTGCACACTTACACCATTGCGGTCAATAATACAGACTAACCCGGGTAAGTCAAGCCTAAAGTTAATATCGCAAGCTCTCGTGA
>DASZTR010000141.1:0-3482 GCA_035547955.1 Nitrososphaera sp.
CAAGTTCGCCAAGAACGCGATCATGCCCGCGGATTTCAGGGTTAGCTGCACATGCACGCGCGTTCCTGTCCTTGACGGCCATACTGAGACGGTCTTTGTCGAGACGTCCGAGGCGGCAGAGCCGGAAGACGTAAAGAATGAAATGCTAAAGTTTTCAAAGAATGTGTCGATAGGCAAGCTGCCGTCTGCGCCAAAGGAGTACATCGTGGTGCACGACGACCCCACACGGCCACAGCCAAGGATAGACCGAGAGCTCAATGACGGCATGACCACTGCTGTAGGCAGGCTCCGCAAGGACACGGCCTTTGACAACGGGATAAAATACGTTCTCCTGTCTCACAACGAAAAGATGGGTTCCGCAAGGGGTGCCGTCTTGCTTGCCGAGTTGCTGAAGGACAAGCAGATCTTCTAGGTCTATTTCCGCCCTCTATTTCTCTCTTTTTTAATACTCCTCTATGGCTACTGATAATTTGCCGACATCTCTTAGTAACCGGGAGTTTGTGTAAAATATTGAATTAAAGCACAGTTTAGAGTCATATTATACGTTTATTAACACCCCGCATCTTAAGATATGCTCGGCTTTCTATGGGTAAAATAGACGATCTCGACGTTAAAATTTTAAGCGAGCTTGCCAAGGATGCCAGCATTTCAGTACCAAAGCTATCCAAAAAAATCAACATCAATTCGTCCGTCGTGTACAGCAGGATAAAACGCCTTGTAAAGAAGGGCCTCATCAAGAAATTTACTATAGTGATAAACGACGAGGCGCTCGGCTTTAACGTAAAGGCATTGACAGGTATCAACATGGATTCCAAGCTGCGCGACAACGTCCTTGGCGAACTTTTCAAGATCCCTGAGGTGCGCGAGGTCTCTGAAGTGACGGGCCGGTTCGACATCCTGGTCACCATAAACGCCCACTCGCTTGACGAGATGCACCAGCTTATCTCGGAAAAGATAGGCAGAGTCGAGGGAGTGCAAAAGACCGAGACGTTCATAGAGATGCGCAAGACGGTCAGGGAGATCGCATACCCGTCTTCGATAGAGAAGTAGCTCTTTTGTTTTTAAGCTATAAATAACAAAGATGCGTCCTCTAGCTCGGATCTCGATCGCTTGGGCACTGTGAGGCAGGTCTCCGTAGGAAGCAGGATCAAAGACTACTATGAAGTGACCAAGCCAAAGATATGGTACCTGCTGGTTTTCACGACCTTTGGCGCGGCGCTCACCGCGTCGTTTTACTTTCACAAGCCCATATCTCCGACGACGTGGATACTCCTCATCGGGGGTGTCACAGCCGGCTCTGCAGCAGCAGAGACGCTGACTGGGTACATCGACAGGGACATCGACGCCATGATGGACAGGACAAAGGACAGGCCGATCCCTTCGGGCAGGATATCTCCGAAAAACGCCCTTGCGTTTGGCCTCATCCTCACTGCGATATCGCTCGTCATGTCCTGGTTTGTAAACATCTGGGCGTTTGGCCTAATGGCCTTTGGCCTATTTGACAACGTAATAGTATACAGCAAGTGGCTCAAGAGGCGCAGCCAATCAAACATCATCCTCGGCGGCTTCTCCGGGGGCGCGCCGGCGCTCATAGGCTACGTGGCGGTCACGACGCAGAATCTCGAGATCGGGCTCGTGATGGCCGGCCTAGTGTTCCTCTGGATACCTACTCACATTTGGAGCCTTGCGCTGCACATCAAGAAGGACTACACCAAGGCAAGTGTGCCAATGCTCCCCGTGGTGTCAAGCGAAAAGAGCTCTGTCCGCGTCATCGCCGGGACGACGGTGATGATGGTCGTTTTCAGCCTCGTGCCGTTCTTCTTTGGCGAGTTTGGCATCATCTACTTGGCCACTGCCGGGGTATTTGGTGCGGTGATGCTTGCGCTTTCAATGTGGCTCCTTGTCAAGCCCACTGAAAAGGCCTCCTGGACGGTGTTCAAGTTCTCAAGCCCATACCTGACGGCACTTTTCATAGCGTTTATGGTGGACGCCTATTACTTCAAGCCGGCCGGCTAAAAGAAAACTTTTTCTCGCACTCGTACAGTACCCTGGCGATTACTACGTGGGCCTCAAGCCCCATGTCCTCGATTGAATAGGTGCAGTTGAACAACGCGTTTGTACCGTCGCCATAGTGCCCCTTTGGAAAGCCGCCTATCACAAACATGCACCTGTCTGAGTTGTTTTTCCTGACCACCTCCTCTGCATTCGACTGCACGCCCGCCGACGACAGCCCGACTATTCTTCCCGGCTTGACCTCTCCTGCTAGGTCTGCAAGCGTGCCTTTTTCCACCTCCATGAGGGTGGCGCCTTCATCGCTCTTCACGGTGCCCTGGCGGAACAGGGCCTGCATGAGGCCTTCAAAGCGGAAATACGACTTTGGGATCCGCAGACCTGCCGTCATCGAGATTATCCTGTCGTCGTACGTATGCACGTACACGTCCAGTTGACCTCGGATAAAGAACGGGGTTGAAAGCGTCTCCATTAGTGCAAAATGCACAATGTCCGGCCTGCCCCGCTTCCAACTGTCCGGCAGGTGCTTCATGGCAGCGTGGTGGTAGCTTCTGTCAAGTAGCGTCTCTTGCGCTTTGTAGCCGAGTTTTTTTGCCCTGTTTGACACCGCCGGGTGGCTGACTATTTCTTCCGGCACGCATTCAAGGGCCGCCTCTGCGATGACCAGGATCGTCTTATTGCTGGTATTATTTTTATTATTGTCGTCTGTCGTGCCGGACGGTTTGTCGTCCGGGCCTTATAATACAATATACGGTAGCGACTGCTTTTTATCGGGCACAAAAGCTAGTGCCTGCACGGGCAACCTCCGCAACATCAACAGGAAACAATCTGTCAAAGAAATAGCACTGGAGCGCATCCAGATTCTGGTGGCAGTCGCTCTGAAGGAGAAGCAAGACCCTGCTCTTGCAAGCCGCCAGGCATTCCTTGCAAAAAAGGTAGCCATGCGCCACAGGGTGCGCATGCCCTATGAAATAAGGCAATTGTACTGCAAAAAATGCAAAGCATTCATCGTGCCGGGCAGGACGGCCAGGGTGAGGACGGGCAACCGCCGCCGGTCAGGAAAGGCAAAGGCCGTGCGCATAACTTGTTCACTGTGCGGGCATACTTACCGTAAGGTCATCAACATCATTAATGATGCCGGTGGCAGGCAGTAGAATAACAATAATAATAAGGTTTTATAGGGGCTGTTGCGACTTTTTCGATACACATATGGCCAAGGTTTACGACGTTCCGGCTGACGAGCTAATCGCCAAACTAGCTGAGCAGCTGAAGAAGGACAAAAAAATAGAGCCTCCAGCATGGTCGGCGTTTGTCAAGACAGGCTCGCACGCCGAAAAGATCCCGCAAAACAGGGACTGGTGGTACACCAGGTGCGCTTCTCTTTTGAGAAAGATTTACCTCCACGGTCCAATAGGCGTTTCAGATCTCAAGGTGGCATACGGCGGCCGCAAGCAGATAGGCTACAACCTGTC
>DASZTR010000142.1:0-3663 GCA_035547955.1 Nitrososphaera sp.
TTCTGCAGGGGTCATTCCTGTTTCTCTGGCATTGACCTTTGACAGCTCGACTTTGAAACCTCGGCCAAGGCTGTCAGAGGTCTCTGACAGACAGCACGAAAGCCCGCCACCTCCAAGGTCCTTTATCGCCTTAATGCACCCCTGCTGCACGGCCTCCATCGTCGCCTCCAGCAGCAACTTTTCCAAAAATGGGTCAGGTATCTGCACTGCCGAGCGGTTCTCCGCCTCCAAAGCGCGCGAGGCAAAAGACGCGCCGTGTATGCCGTCCCTGCCAGTAGAGCCCCCCGCAAGCATGATATAGTCGCCGGCATCGGCTCGGTTTAAGATGACTGCCTCTTTCTTGCCGTGGCCTATCGATGCAACGTCTACCAGGCAATAGTCCTCAAACGACGGGTCAAACTCTATTTCGCCTCCCACTGTAGGGATGCCGATGCAGTTTCCATAGTCTGCAATGCCCTTAACCACGTTTTTGAACAGCCACTTTGATTTTGCGGCTCCTGACTTGGCGCCATTTCTACTGCTGCCATTACTGTTGGCCGTTATCGGCGCGAAGCGCAAGGCGTCGAGCACTGCTATCGGGCGGGTGCCCATCGACATGATGTCCCTTACCACGCCCCCGACGCCCGTTGCGGCCCCGCCGAAGGGCTCCACCGCCGACGGGTGGTTGTGGCTTTCGATATGTACCGTGAGAATATAGCCGTCTCCAACGTCAAGCACGCCGGCGTCATAGCCGGGTCCGACAAGGACACGCTTCCCTTTTGTCGGCAGGAGACGCAGGAATTTCTTGGAAGACTTGTATGAGCAGTGTTCGGACCATTCCGCGCCAATTATGTCCTGCTCAACCTCGTTTGCCTTCCTGTTCAGTTTGGCTTCAAGGTAAGCTAGTTCTTGCTCGGAAAGGACGCCACCCATGTCTTTTTATACTACCGCCTTTACGCTTTTTTCCTCTTCTCCCTGTTGCAACAAATAGCGCACAAGCGACCTGAAAATGGTGATCGCGTCGTTTGCGCCGGTGGCGGAGAGCAGGCTTTCGCTTGCCCTCTCCGGGTGTGGCATCATACCCATGACGTTGCCCTGCTCACTACAGATTGCGGCTATCAGGCCGGTGGAGCCGTTCGGATCGTCGTTTGAATACTGCAGGACAATCTGGTTGTTTTTCTTTAGCTCCTTTAGCATCTCCTTGTTGGCCATGTAGCGCCCTTCTCCATGCGCCACGGGTATATCAAACACCTGCTTTTTCGCAAATTCGCCTGTAAATGGCGTCCCGTTGTTCTCCACCTTGACCTTTGTCCAGCGGCAGACAAAGCGGAGCGAGTCGTTCATCATGAGTGCACCGGGCAAGAGCCCGGACTCTACTAGTATCTGAAAGCCGTTGCATATCCCAAGCACCGGCATGCCGTCCTTTGCCATTCTCTTTACCTCTTGTACTATTGGGCTGTGCGCCGCAATAATTCCTGCTCGCAGGCGGTCGCCAAATGCGAACCCCCCGGGGATGACCATAGCATCATAACCGGTTATCCTGTCCTTTGTGTGCCAGATAAAGTCGGCCTGGATCCCGACAACTTTGTTCAGGACGTGGTGGACGTCTCGGTCGCAGTTGCTACCGGGGAAAACGGCTATGCCGATCTTCATTCTATTTTGAGAAAGACTCCTCGATGCTCGTATTAATATCTTGAGGGGAGTTCCGGAAAAGAAATTCTACAGTTATACAGCGGCAAGGATTAAATTTTCAAACTTCCAAGGTAGTCCCCGTGGTTGCCGGCGTAGTCCGCGACATCATGACAAAGGACATAGTCACGATCGACGCCGACAAGAGCGCCCTTGAAGCGGCAAAATTGATGACAGAGAAGGGCATCAGCTCCGTCTTTATAGTCAACAAGGACGGTAACCCCATCGGTATCGTAAGTGAGCGCGACTTCATAAAAAAGATCTGCGCTAAAGAGCTTGTGGTATCGCAGGTCAAGGTTGGCGACATCATGTCAAAGATCCTGACCACGGCAGGGGCAGAGACGCCAATCGAAGTCGCCGTACAGCGCATGGTAAATCACAAGATCCGCCGGCTCCCCATAGTGGAGGGGAACAGGGTCGTCGGGATCATCACAGTCACCGACCTTGCCAAGCACCTGCGCACGACTTTGCTGTTGGAAGGCGCGCTGCGCGACACGGAAAGCATCGACGACGTGATTGCGACGATGGGCCATGAAGAAAAACACTAGCAGGCTATAGCTTCTGCGCCTTGATGGTACAATTGCTGACAACGGGATTAAATATTCGCAGATCCTCGCAAAGCTTTTGTATGGTCTTTTCGGCCTCTTTTTCAGAGCCGGCGTTCACAGTCATCTTTAGCATCTTGGCGGACCTGACGCTCCTGACGGCGGAGTAGCCGCCCTTGACAACGAGGTCCCGGTGGATGGTCTCGCCCTCCGGGTCGTTGATGTAGGGCTTGTTCTCTATTATGACTTGAACCAAGAATTTGTTGTTGCTGCTACTGCCAGCTCGCGCCATTGCTTGCTGCCGGTAATGCCGGCGGTAATTTAAATACTCTCAAGCAAGCGCCCCGCCTGACAAAAGCTTTATGAAATTTAATGACCAACTGATACAATAGGGAGAGAAAAACACAGGATGGATATTTTAGACGGAATTGCTACAATGTTCGACATAAGGCAATTCAGATCGCAAGACTTTCCTCAAGAAGTAAAGCAGAGCGTCCTTGAAGCGGCTCGGCTTACGGGGACCGGTCTGAACACTCAACACTGGAGGTTTATCATGGTGGAGGGCAAGGATCACCTTGCGACACTTGCAGAGGACAGCACGAGTGGGACGTGGGTCGCAGGTGCCAATTTTGCAGTCATTGTCCTGACTAACCCGGAGTACAGTTTCCACATGATTGACGCAGGGAGAGTGCTTCAGAACATGCAGCTAGCTGCATGGAGCTATGGCGTAGCCTCTGGGATTTTTACTGGCGTAAAGGAAGTGAAACTGCGTAGGGACTTTGTGATTCCAAAGGAGATGAACATCACGCTCGTCGCAGGCTTTGGATACCCTGCCAAAAAGATAGTAGGCAAGAAGAGCCGCATGCCTTTGGACGAGCTCGTGTATCATGGGAAATACGGCAGCAACAGTACGGCTGCCTGAATTTATTGGGCACTCCTTTATTATTGAAATCAACACCAACATTGAAAAATCAAAGGTACTTGGTTTTTGTCCAAGTTCTTTTAATTGCACTTGCTAATCGTTATCCTTGCATCCTTTCAAGACTAGGTGGCATTATATACATACTTCTCCGCAACGAAACTATTAATTATGTTTTGAAATTGCCCTAACGTAAGTAAAAAAACAGGGTGGTCACGTAGCTCAGCCTGGCAGAGCGGCTGACTTGTAATCAGCAGGTCGTGGGTCCAAATCCCACCGTGACCTTCCTTTTTAGGCTTCTCTCCAAATCGCCTTTGTCTTTGCCAGCGCGACAAACCCTACCAGGTACGCGACCTGTACAGCAAAACCCAGTCCAACAGACCAGTCGGCAGGAGTCGGCAGGCCCATGATGTTCTGCAGCATCATCGATGCGTGCGTAGTCGGCACCACGTACGAAAGATAGCGCAAGCTGTCTGGCAGGTTCGTTACTGGGTAGAATATCGGGGGGAGAACGGCGAGTACAACGTTGAC
>DASZTR010000143.1:0-12306 GCA_035547955.1 Nitrososphaera sp.
TATTGAAAGCACGTTTGGATCCTCTTTGTTGAACAGCAGCGCCTTGTGATCCTGCAGCACCTCCGAGTCCGTGCCCTGCCCAGGTATTGTGTAGTTGCCGACCAGCCTTGGGTCTGCGACATTGGAAACGTCAAAGAGCGCCAGTTTCACCCCGGTCGGAACTACGGTGCCATAGCCGTTGTCCTTTGTATCCTTGCCGATCCCGATTATGTGGTTCTCGTCGTAGGGGTGCAGGTAGGTAGAGTACCCAGGCAGCTTTAGCTCGCCGAGCACCTTTGGGGTGTCTGTCGAGAGGTCGATTACAAAGAACGGGTCTACCCTCTGAAATGTCACAAGGTACAGCCTGTCACCGATAAAGCGCGTAGAGTACATCATCTCGCCAGGCTGTATTTTTTCAAGCTTGCCCACTGTCTGCATGGTCGCGTCGTCGAGCACGTACACATTACTGTAGAGACCAGACGAATAGAGCGAAGAGTACTCGACGGTGGTAGCCACCCGGAGCCTGTTGCCGCTTTCGTCCATAGAGAACTGGTTTAGGAGCCTGCCAGGAACCTCGCCCCTTGCCTTGTAGTCAATCTCGCCGTCCGGCCCAATCGCTATCCTATGTATCACGGTCTTTGTAGAGTCCTTTTGCGCCTGCGCGTCATAGTCGGCAAGTGACCTCTGGATCTTGTCAAACAGCTGGGCCTTTTCAGACTCACCCATATTGTTGTACGTGTCCTCAAGCATTGTTGCAATCCTGTCCCACTTGTCATAGGCAGAAGGTATCGACGCGTCAGAGTCGACGGCCTTAATCTTACCCTGTGTGTCCTGCGGTAAGAGTGGGACTACTGCCGTAAAGAACCTGTCGCGGCCTGACTGCTCATAGTAATTGTACGGCAGGTATTTCTGGTAGGCGATGTAGATGCTGTCCGGCGACATATATAGAGTGGATGCAGGGCCCATCATGAACGTCTTGGAAATAACATCAGTATCGTCCTTCCCACCGCCGGACGGCGATGACGAGAGACTTATCGAAGTCACGGTGTTAAAGTTGTAATACTGCTCAGGGTTCTTGAAGTAGTAGATGTCCGGCGCGACGACTGTCCTTGACGACTCGGTTATCTTGGGCACAAGCGGCTGACGGTAGTTGTACAGGTCGCTGGTAGTGACGAGGTACACGCGGTCGCCTATCATCCGTGCGTCATGGTACAGGCCGGTTGCGACATAGTCGTGTAAGGTCTTGGGATCTGACCTGTCAGAGACGTCGAGCAAGAGGGCGTGCGTCCTTGGCTCCGACACGGGCTGTGGCTCAAATCCGTACTGCGGGATTATGTAATCCTGCGTGTATTCGGTATAGAACACAACTAGCGTGTTGTTGTTCAAAAACATCTCTTGCAGGTACTGGCTTCCCTCCTTGATGTCAAGGCCGACCTTGGCGACTACCTTGGCGTTTTCTGGCGGATAGACACGAGATATAGTGAGCTTGTCGCCAGACAGGACATAGGCGTACTTGCCGTCAACTTTTACAAAGTCCGGCTCGTCCACCCCTGACACTTGGTTGTTGGTGCCGGAGAAAGACAGGCTACCGCTGGTCCCGCTGCCGGCCAGCGCGGAATCGGCGGCACTCTTTTCAGTCGTTGAAGAAAGGGGCGCCGGCGGCATCATTGGTTGCCCTTGAGATGGAGAGCCATTCCTTGCAACTGCCGCCCCGCCGCCGATATCATTGGAAAAGCCGCCTGAAGCGGACGAAAATGGTATCCCGGTCTGGACAGTCGCAAGCGCGTTGCGGTTTGCTTCGACGTTTGAGAGAAAAGTCCGTAATTCGTCAATCGACGAGAACTTGGCGATGTCCTGGCTTGCAGATGCCGTCGCAGCCATTACGGCGGCTGTGACCGGGGAGGTTGTGGTAGTGGTGTCATTCCTATTCACAAATGCCGCAGGACCCGGAGCCCTGGTGGCGGAAATGCTGCCCCCAATAGACCCTAGTATGAGCACAAAGCCTATGGCAGCGGCGATTCCAATCCCGGCCATCCCATACATCGCATAACGCGCCATCTCTTGATTTCTGACCCCTCTGCAGTCATTATTAATCAACCGATCCATCTTAATTCTACATTTTAGAACAGCAGGTTGAGCGCCCGCGTTCCACTTCTTGCGAGCGGATTCGACGTGCAACGTATTGATTTGCCAAAGGATATGATTTTTGCAAAAAATATTATAAAATTTACAAAATGTCTCCTGCGATTTCGTTAGTCAACTGACTATCAAGGCATCCGTTCTGGAACGCAGAACGACTTTTGGAACGCGTTCTGAAGCCTAGACTTAGTTACTCTGCCCTTGTAATACAAGCCGTCATGTCATACGACAACCAAGACAACAAAAAGGACAAACGCAACCTAGTGCTGATTGCAGGGATACTTGCAATCGGCCTCGTGGCAGCCAGCGTATTTGGCGGCCAGTCAATAATAACCACGGCAGCTGCGCAACAACAGGTTCAGCAGCCAGGCGGGCAGAACGACAACGACGAAAATAATAATGCAAAGTCCCCGACAATAAGCACTTCGGGGACGGCGACTACCAGCATCAACCCTGATAAAGTCAGCGTAAGCATAGGTGTCGAGACGAACAGCACCAACGCCAAAGACGCGGCGGCCGCAAACGCCAAACTGATGCAGCAGGTCATTGACGCCCTCAAGGCGCTAGGCATCACAGACAGCCAGATTGCCACCAGCTATTACAGCATCTATCCGATATACGACAAGGTAAGCCCAGTGTGCATCGACATCTACCCACAGCCTCCAGACTGCAAGCCAAGGAGTGAGGTCACAGGGTACAGGGTAGTTAACTCCCTTACTGTCACGGTTGACGCCGCAGGCTCTGACGTCGGCAAGATAATCGACGCGGCGGTGGGAGCAGGGGCCAACAGTGTAAACAGCGCGTCGTTCTTTGTCTCCGATGCAAAGCAACAGGAAATCCGTGAGGGCCTTATCAAGATGGCAATCGACAACGCCAAGAGCCGTGCCGACAGGGCTGCGGATGCAGTAGGCATGAACGTCACGGGCGTCCAGTCGATAAACCTCAACGACGTCTACTTCCCGGTCATCTACAAGGACTTTGCTGAGGCGGCGGTGGGCGGTTCTCCCGTGCCGTCAACCCAGATACTCCCGGGCCAGCAGCAAGTCACGATGAACGTTCAAGTAGTCTTTACGATGGGCTGAGGTGGTAGCAAAAGGCAACAGGCGGCTCCTCATCTCTCCCCTCCCCCTTTTTTTATCACTCTTTCATTCCAGAAATTTGTAAAGTTTGATCCGTTTTTTAAGAAGACCTATCTCCTCGTCCTTGGCCTTTAGCTTTTCTTTCAGCCTAGCTATCTCTTCTAACAACTCTTGCTTGCTCTTGTTGTTGTTTTCGGCATGTCTGTAGCCAGAAACGGCCATCGGCAATAGTCGCACTGCAGAAAGAAAAGGCATCGACAGCTGCCAAATTTACCCCCAGCTTTAATTTAGCTGATAATTCTTATGTTAGACATTACCTGTGATATATACGCTAGTTCAAGGTGTATTGGTGTATATTCAGCAGAGAAATTTAAGCTGGACGAGGAATAGAGGCTTTCATGAATGGCAATGAGCTGGAGGTACGAAGATATCAATCGACTGGATAATGAAATAGAAGAATCGCAAGGTTTTTGCGAAATCCTGGTCAACAATCGTACTTAAAGGCAGAGAATTTAAGCACGAGGGCGCGTCGTTGCAATCTTTGCCCCTGTTGTTCCTACGATGAGTCCTTGGAATAAGCATGAGAGAAATGCGACAAAAAGCGGAGCAAAAACATAGTGAAATGTGCTCAGACACAAATTCAGGTGGTTTGAAACGTAAAAAAGAGGATGAGCCAAGACAGAGTGCATTTCAGGTTAGGCTTACAGACAGCTTGTTAAAGGATCCGCGCCAATGGGCTTTTTGCTTTAGCCGGATCTATATCTGAGCTTCCCAAGCCTAACTTTTTTTATTATAACTCATGTTTTTCGCACAAAGTAACACAGATACAGAATCTTTTTTCTGAATTCTTAATACTGATTTTTGTATATACTTTGCACATATGGGGCTACTAACATGGATAGTGCTCGGAGTAGTAATTCTTGCCATCATTGGCCTTGGTTGGCAGACCTTCCTTTCCGGCCTAGTCCAAGGGGCCAAAAAGATCGCCGAAAACCCCATCATACAGAACATGACAAACGCAACTAAGGACAGGTCGGAGAACCTGACTGGCGATATAGTGATAACGAGGCTCTTGTAACAACAAAGGTGTGAGCGAAACTGCTGCTATTTTCGAGGTCAATTTTGACGGCCTCTGCCTGCCCAAAAACCCGGGCGGCGTTGCGTGCTATGCATATCTCGTCAAAAAAGGCGGCAGACTCGTACACAGCGACTATGGACTAGCAGCAGAGCCGTCAGCGTACTCTACTAACAACATCGCCGAGTACACCGCCCTTATAAAGGCCCTTGAATGGCTTGACGGAAATGGGCACACATCCAACAAAATCGAGGTAAGAGGCGACTCGCAGCTGGTAGTCAAACAGATGAACGGCGAATTCCGCGTAAAGAACAAGCAGATAATCCCGCTCTTTCAAAAGGCCTCACTCTTGAGAAAAAAATTCCACGACATTTCGATAATTTGGGTTCCAAGGGAGCAGAACAGTGAAGCAGACAAATTGAGTGAAAAAGCATACAACAATGCGCTGCTAGAAAACCCGGGCCTTTTGGATATGATAAAATAAAAAGCAGTTTCACACAAAAACTAACTTTGTCTGAATAAACCGAGAACGACATGTACGAGAATCACGTCTTGGCGGCATGGTCGTCAGCTGAACCTTTGTTCATCACCCTCCCTCAGTCAGAAAAATGACTGACCAGTCAGTATGCTTATTACCCCCCGCTAGAACTATTTACTATGAGCATTCAGGGAGGGGTCTTGGAATGCCCAAGGTGACGAGCGCCCACAAGGCAGAAGTGCGCGACAGGATAATCCAGGCCGCAATAGAGAGTTTTTCACAAACTGGCTACGACAAGACCAAGATGGACGACATTGCGCGGAGGCTTGGCCTTAGCAAAGGCACGCTGTACCTGTACTTCAAGAGCAAAAATGACCTCTTTCTTGCGATCTGCGAGATGAGCATGAAGGACAACGACACTCAAGACGCGCATTTATTCACAAAGAAAGAAAATGCCGCCTCTGACGCAGAAGAGATTTATGACAATATCCGCCGGCGCGAACGCGGAAACGACAGGGTGATGCTGGAGATGGTAGTCGAATCCACCCGCAATCCCCGGCTCAAAAAGGCGATGTACGAGCACTACCTGCGAGTCCACGAGCACGTCCTTGAAGGCGTGAAGAAAAAGATTGATCAGGGTTTTATTAGAAAAGACGTAGACGCCTCCGGTCTTGCGATAGCGCTCGTCGCGCTCTATGACGGCCTTGCCGTCAACAGGATGCTCGGTGTGAGCGATTCGGTGAACAAAAAGGCGTGGGTGGCGATGCTAAAAGCGGTCATCGCCGGCTCAAGTTAGCTAGTCGCTGTAAGTGACTTTTACCATCCTAGCCTGCTCTGGATCTATTGGAGCGTCGTTTGCGTCCCTCTTAAGGGCGGCTATTTTGTCCACTGCGTCCATTCCCGAAGTCACCTTACCGAACACAGTGTACTGGCCGTCTAGAAAGTTAGAGTCTTTTAGGACGATAAAAAACTGCGATCCAGCGCTGTTCGGATCCGTAGACCTTGCCATCGACAGCACTCCCCTGGAATGCTTGGTCTTGTTGAACTCCGCCTTGACGGTCCACCCCGGACCTCCGGTTCCCCACCGACCCTTCTTTGAGGCGTCCTTTGTAAGCGGATCGCCCCCCTGTATCACAAAGCCTGGCACTATCCTGTGGAACAGCGTGCCATCAAAATAGCCGCTAGTAGCAAGCTTTTTGAAATTCTCGACGTGCTTTGGTGCGACGTCTGGCATGAACTCGATTGCAATGTCGCCGTGTTTTGTCTGGATTTTGGCAGTTGGCATATAATACTGATCCGCAGTTGCCACTGCCAGGTATTTGAACCTGCGTGAGAGAAAGGGTCATGTACCTGAATCGACAATTAGCTAATATGCACGAATACCTCTCACCTCTAAAGCCTATATACAGCCAGTGCAAATGGTGCGGCAAGCGCACTGCATACGTGTGCATGAGGTGCAGCTGTTGCTATTCGTGCCACCCTGCGATAGAGTATGCGGAAGGAAGGACAGAGGCAGCATAAGATAACGGACCCGCACCCTCCCCCAAGGGTGTTCCCCACATTATAAGGGCCGGGCCAAAGCTCCGTAGCACGCTCGTACCATGAAGCATTTCGTAGGGTGCGCGGGGTGGAGGTTTGGCAACTTTTACCCGCAGGCCATTGCGCCAAGGGAGCACCTTTCCCACTATTCCCGCGTGTTTGATGTCGTCGAAATCGGCGTTCCGGCCATTTACGAGCACTCTTTCTGGAGGTGGGCGCAAGAGACGCCGGAGAGCTTTCGCTTTGTCGTCAGACTGCCGGAGCAGGCAACGGCAGAGGAAGGTGAAGAGGGCGGCAGGCTCGGGAACCTGCTCGAAGCCCTCAGGCCGATAGAGGAAAAGACGCTTGCAGTAGTAGTCAAGACGCCACAGAGTCTTGCGCTTCAGGATGGGCATAGGTTGCTGGAGAGGACACTAGGCACCTGCACTTACCACGGCTACTCGGCAGTGATTGACTTTTCGCACCCCTCCTGGTTTCAGGACACCACCTATAACATCCTGAGAAAGTACGGCGCGGCCGTGTACTGGAGGATCGGCAACATAGACGAAAGTGGACGGCAACATCAACAGCAGCAGGCCGAAATCACCTGTGACTTTATTTTCTTGAGGCTTGCCGGCGATGTAGGCAACTGGAAGGCCGAGCTTGAAGAAGCATTGAGAGAGGCTGAGGAGGACAGCATGGTAGACATGGCGATAATAGTTGCAGACACCCCAGGAGCCGCAAACGCCGCCCTGCGTCATCTTGGCCTGCCAGAAAGAAAATACTCTGGCCCCTTGCCTGCTCCTGCCCCGCTCATACCTGTACCGAAATGGTCTGATGGCAGCAGGGTGATCCTCTGTGTAGACCTCAACGCTTTTTACCCATCTTGCGAGGAGCTGCGAGAGCCCGCCCTCAAGGGAAGGCCGCACGCCGTGATAATGACGGACCAGCCCAAGGGCAAAATAACGCGTGGAGTAGTGTCGTCATGCTCGTACGAGGCGCGCCGTTTCGGAGTCAGGTCGGCCATGCCGCTTGCAAGGGCGCTGGCGTTATGCCCAGAGATGGATTTGCGGCCGGTGGATATTGCGTACTACAAGCAGGTGTCCGAGAAGGTTATGGAAGTCCTTTTCGGGTTTGCAGACGTGGTAGAGCAGACAAGCATCGACGAAGCATTTCTCGACTGCACGGCGAAGATCATAGGCAATAACGACAGTGCAAAAAGCCCCTACGAGTATGCGTTATCCATAAAGAGAGCAGTAAAGGAAAAGTGCGACCTGTCGGTGTCAATAGGGGTGGCGCCGTCAAAGTCGGCGGCCAAGTTGGCATCTGATTTCAAAAAGCCTGACGGCGTCACTGTGGTGTACCCAGACAGGCTGCAGGACTTTTTTGCTCCCCTTGAAGTAGGCAGGATCTCAGGCATCGGCCCAAAGACGCAGCAGGAGTTAAAAAAGATAGGCATCACCAAGATAGGACAGCTTGCCGCATGCGACGTGCAAAAGCTGACGTCGCGCTTTGGCAATAAAAATGGGCTGTGGATGTGGCAGGTGGCGACAGGCGCGGATAGCGCCCCTGTCGTGCCAAGGGAAGACCACGTCTCGATAAGCACCGAACACAGCCTTGAAGAATATGCAAAAGATAGAAAAGAAGTCCTTGCGGAACTGACCGCCCTCTGCGACGAGCTTTATGACAGGGTGGCAGGACACGGATACCTGTTCCGTACCGTGGGGGCAAAGATAGTGAGGGCAGACTTTTCCATCGAGACAAGGGAGATGTCGTATCAGAGCCCGCAGCAGAGGCGCGAGAGCATCCTTGCCGCAATCCCGCAGTTAGTCGAAAGGTTTGACATCGATCGCCCAATCAGGAAGGTGGGTCTGCGTGTTACCAACCTGAGTCATCGCGGGAGGCAGGAGTCTCAGCGAACGCTCCTTGACTTTGTAGAAGCAGAAGAGTAGGGAAAAGGTGAACGGGTTTTCCACGGCGCGTCTACAATGTCAACCCACAGCGTTTATAGCTACAGTCCTTTGAAACAACATCGTATATTATGGAACTAGCTTCCGGGACACTACTCCAGGACAGGCTTTTTTACTGCGAGCGTTGCAGTACGGTGTTCCTGTCAGATGAGGACGCGCACATGCATGAAAAGATCCTCGGCCACATCATGTGCCACCTTGCGCCAGAAGGAGACAGAGAGTAGACAAAGAGCCCCCGTCGTCGTCCGACTCGCATATATGTAGCACATGCTAAGGTATATTCGAATGGACGCAGACGCAAAGCGGTTCCTGTACCAACAGGTCATGTGGCTTGGGATCTATTTTGCAATAAGCATCGTCATCAGCATGTTCCTGGACTTTCCGTACTCGCTCATGGTGCTATTACCAGTCATCTTTGGCATGGCATACTATCGCAGATATCGCTTCATGAAGCAGATCGGCCGGCCAGGCTCTCTTTTTGGTAACCCGTTTGGTCAGGGGAACTTTGGTAGCAGTGGCGGTAGCGGGAGCGTCAGCTATTACTGCATCAGCTGTGGCACCAAGCACAACAAGGTGTCATGCCCAAATTGCGGATCCAAGATGAAAAAGGCAGGGTTCTAGGTTCATGACATTGGCATGACAGAGCCTCTATCTGAGGCAAAAAATAATTCGCACAGCCTCTTGCTTTTATAGCAAAGCCGCGAATTTCAGGCGGGCATGCCCAGCGATAAATATCATCAATGTTACTCTGACATTTCCGAGATGGATTTTGGATTATCAAAAGAACAACAAGAATTCCTGGCCAAGGTCGACGGAGCATGTAGTGAGGTAAGACCGTATGAGGACGAGGCATACCTTGCTGAAAAGCTCAACGATAGGGTCGTCCCTGCGTTCTCCAAGATAGGGATGCTCGGCTGCCCCATATCGAGAAAATACGGCGGCCTCGGCCTTGACATGCTCACATACGCGCTTGCCATCGAAAGGATTGGGAGAGAGGGAAGCTCACTCCGCACGTTCTTTTCAGCACACATCTCGATTGGACAATTGGTGTTACAGGGGTGGGGCAACAATGAGCAAAAGAGGGAGTACCTGCCAGACACAGTCAGTGGCAAAAAGGTGATGGCGTTTGCCCTCACAGAGCCGGCTGCAGGGAGCGCACCTGCAGAAATGGTGACGACGTTTGAAGAGACTTCAGAGGGTTTTGTGCTAAAAGGCAAGAAGCACTGGATTGGAAACGGCACTTTTGCCGCAGTCATGACTACGTACGCCAAGGATCCGTCCACAGGCAGGATATCGGCCTTTATTGTCGACGGCGACGCAAAGGGACTGCGCACAGAAGAGATGAAAAACAAGATGGGGCTTTTTACCGTCAAAAACGCGGAGGTCTATTTTGACAGGTGTGTGGTTCCCAAAAAGAACCTTCTCGGCAAGGAGGGTCAGGGGTTGAGCGTCGCGTACAGCGCACTCATCGACGGCAGGATAAGCGTGGCCGCCGGCGCGGTCGGGGTCATGGAGGACTGCCTTGCGGAAACGGTGACCTACTCCAAGTCGCGCCACCAGCACGGGGAACCTCTCGCCAAAAAGCAATTAATGCAAGAGCATATCGCAAGGATCGCAGTCGACATTGAAAGCTCGCGTTGGTTGGTCTACAGGGCTGCAGCCGCGCGACAGAAGCTACACGAGTACGTCGAGGGTTTGAAGCATGATGACGATAATGATGAAAAATGGCTCGACGGCCTCGGCAGACAAGACAGGGAATACTCGGTGCTCAGGGCAGAGGCAGACAGGCTAGCAGCCATCGCAAAATTCCATGCGACCAACCGTTCGTTTGAATGCGCCAACAGGGCAGTGCAAGTGTTCGGCTCGGCAGGCTACAGAAAAACCGCCAGGGTGGCGCGGCATTTCCTCGACTCGCGTGCGACAATGATCTACGAGGGCGCAAACGAGGTGCTGGAGCTAAAGATAGCTTCGGGAGTCATTGGCGCCGGATACGAAGCGTACTAAAGGCTTGCAGCCATCAATTCGAGCCCCTCGTCAACCTCATCTTCCATTATGACAAGCGGAGGTATCACGCGTACTGCCTTTTGCCCGGCGGGGAGCAGGAGGAGGCCGCGGCGGAACGCCTGTATGAGGGCAGCGTCTCGGTTTTCCTTTGTGTCAAACTCTATCCCAATCATCAGTCCGAGGCCGCGCACGTCGACTATCCTTTCCCTCTTTTCTTTGCCCGCAAGGTCGGTAATACCTTTCTTCAACCGCTCGCCCATCACCATCGCGTTGGCAAGTAGCCTGTCGCGCTTTATCACCTCAATCACGGTAGCCCCGACCGCAAGGTCTATCCTGCTTCCCCCGCCCCAGGTGCTCGAAAGCACACCCTGCTGGCCGGGATCGTAGTCGCCCCTGTACGCAGCGGCGCCTACTTGCAGCGCCTTTGCCGCACTCATGATATCTGGTACGACCCCATAGTGTTCAAACGCCCACCACTTGCCAGTCCTGCCCATCCCCGACTGAACTTCGTCAAGTACCAGCGGTACGCCGTGCTTTTTCGTGGCGTCGCGCAGACGCTGCACGAACCTCTGGCTCGCGACGTTGTAGCCCCCCTCGCCCTGCACTATCTCGGTTAGGACAAAAGATACGTTATTGTCGGCGAGGACCTTTTCGACGGCGTCGACCTCGGGATCGCCATCAGACGTGCAGAACTTTATACGCATGACTGGGAGCTCTGGAAAGCCAGCCTTTTGTACAGGCTTGCTGTACGTAAAGGTCAGCGCGCCAAGCGTCCTGCCGTGGAAGGCTCCGGTGCATGAAACCCCGGGGAACACGGGCTTTCCTTCTGCAAACCTCTTTCTGTAAGCTAGTTTTATTGCGTTCTCTACTGCCTCTGCGCCAGAGTTTATGAAGAACGCCTTGAACCCGTCAGGGAGGATGGAGACGAACTGCTCTGCAAGGTCTGCGTGCTCCTTGCAGTAAAAGTCTTGGCCGGCGATCTTGTGTGCGCCGTTTCTGCTCATTTCGGCGAGCACGCCGGTTATGTCTGGGTGCGAGTAGCCGAGCGGGCAGGCGCCGATATTTGATGTAAAGTCGAGAAAAGAGTTGCCGTCGACATCCTTTACCACGCAGCCGCTGCTGCCGGCTGCGATGACAAGCGGGTAAGTAAACGTCGAGTCGTAGCAGTTCTTTTTTACGGTAGAAATGATGTCGGATGCTATCGGTCCGGGAAGCTCGCTTGAAACCTTGGCATATTTCACAAAAGTGTCTTGAGCAGAGTCGCTATTAAGGTTGGCCGGGCCTGTGGTAGGTTTTTAGATTGCAATCAGGAAGATGGAGGCCTTTCTTCAAGGACTACGGAGACGTGCATCGTAACGCTGCCCCTCACTATGGTAAATTTCATGGTGTCGCCCACGTGCTTTTGCTGAAAATCTTGCTCCAGTTCTACAAAGCCCGTGACGGGCTTACCGTCAGACTCTACGATAATGTCCCCGCCTACAGGTATCGGCCTGCCTCCTACGATGGCGCTCCTGTCGCCGCCCCTCATGCCCGCCTTTTCTGCAGGGCTATTTGGCGCCACTTCTGTGACGAGAAATCCTGACTGCTCGCTGGTACCGGTGGCGTTTGCTAACTCAGGCGTCAGGGCGATCCCTGTTATCCCCGTCCACGGCTTTGGCTCCGCAGCCTGCTGGGGGTTTTGTATGGCCGCCTGGTTGGCGCCCACGTATGCAAAGGAAGCCCCCACCACGGCAAAGAGTATCGCAAAAGCCACGACAGTGCTTGTCAGGCTGTGTGCCACAAAATATTTCCACGCAGGTACATGATAACAACTTTTCTATGCGTTTTCAGATGGTACCGTATTTTACAAGCGGGGTTTTGCATGCCTTGCAACCAAACATAGCCACCTGGGCCCCCTCCTTGACTTGCGAGATGTCGCCAATTATCAGCCTCCCCTCCCCCTCGGCTATCTTCATGCGTTCCATGTCACTTTCCTGCACTCCGTAGATTATCGGTATGATCCCTACTATCCCGTTGCAGGTGTCGCAGAACCCCTCCGACACGCGCCGGGGATGCTCCTTGTGG
>DASZTR010000144.1:0-3751 GCA_035547955.1 Nitrososphaera sp.
TAATGCCTGTTGACATGGACCCTAGTGGAATCGTGCGCAAGGTTGAGCACGTGCTGCGAACAAAGGACGAGAGGATGCGCGCCGAAGTGCGCAAGATATGCCCCGGAGTCAGCGATTACGAGCTTTCCAAGATAGAGAACATACTCGAAGCGGCGACCGCGCTCAACATGATATACAAAGTTGTAAGACACTATTTCCTGATGGGCAAGCGCACTACTAGCATGTTCGTGCTCGTGCAGTTGCAGATGGTGATGCCCCTCCTAATCGAAGAGGCCACTGCAATGAAAAAGGCGATGGGTGCCTTCCAGAAGGGCCAGCCCATAGGAGACGGCATAGGGCCTATGGTCGTGGGGAAAATGATGCTTGGCAAGGAAAAGATGCCCGCTGCAAAGGAGACCGTCTACGCCGAAAGCGAGTACGCCGGCAGGAAACTATACCTGCTAAAGGCGGAGGGGCCTTCGGGCACCGTAGGTAGGCCGGGCGAGGCCGTGGCGCGCATTGCCGGAGACCTTGGGATAAAAATAGACGTCATAGTCATGGTGGACGCGGCGCTAAAGCTAGAGGGTGAAAGGACCGGCGACGTGGCAGAAGGGATAGGGGCAGCGATAGGCGGCATCGGCGTGGAACGCTACCAGATAGAGGAGGTCGCCACCAGGTTGGAAATACCGCTATACGCGGTGATTGTGAAACAGTCCGTACAGGACGCCATTACGGTAATGAGAAAAGAGATAGCCGATTCGTTTGGCAAGGTCATGGACACGGTGCACGGGATAATCGAGGACAAGACGGTGGCAGGCCAGTCCGTGCTGGTGATAGGGGTAGGCAACACTATGGGGGTGGCACAGTAAAAACACATGATAGCGCTATTTGGCAAGAAAAAAGAAGTACAGCCAACGATCTACACCGAGGAAACTTGTGGCTCATGCGGGGAAAAGGTGCGCCGTGCCTTTGAAGAGGGCGACTATGTATTTGCCCCCGGTCCTGCTGCATGCACGAAGTGCGGCTCGTCGTCGACTATGGTGAGCGCCATCTATGGGGAGTATCCGCCGGAAAAGAACAATCATCCTGCTACTTAGATCGTTATCACAGTCGATCCACCTTCGTTTGGTATGAGCGTGTGCTCTGCCTGCGCGACCATCCTGCCGTTCCCCTCAACCAGTATGGGATAGGCATGCACGTTCTTTTTCTTTACCAGAACTTCCGCGGCCTTGCGCAGCTTGGCTTCTTCAAAGGCATCTGTCAGCCATCGGAGCGCGAAGGGGAGCGTCTTGTATCGGCCCCATATGGTCTCCAAGAGCTCGTCGGCTTCCCTGTCCTTGCTCGGCTTTCTTGATGTTATCCCAAAAATGTTCTTGACCTTTCCTTCGCGCACAACTCCCATACCTTCCTTCGTAGTGGCAAACGGCTCTATGGCGTACGCCTCTGCAGGCTGGAGCGCAAACGACGAGCCTATTGTCCAGATGTTTGGGATCGACTTGCCTGCGTGTATGGTGTACTGTTGCAGGGAATGGCCTGACAGGTTCTGGATGGGCTTGAAACCCATCCTGCTGATTATGGACTCTATTGTCCGGCCTATGTCGCTTGCCTTGGTGTTGGCCCTTGCCATGCGCACAGCCTCTGCAAGGGCAGTCTCAGCTGCCTTGACAAGCGAATCAAACTTTGGATCGTAGCATACTGTGACAGCCGTGTCGGCGATATAGCCGTCGACATGCACTCCAATGTCTATCTTTAGCACGTCGCCTTCTTTTACAGTGGTCTGGTCGCCCGGCTCTGCGGTGTAGTGCGCAGCAATTTCGTTGAGACTGGCGTTAACCGGAAAAGCCGGCTGCGCACCCATCGCCCGTATCTGCGCCTCGACATTTTCGCAGATCTCAAAGAGAGTAGAGCCAACGTGGTACTTGCGCCTTGCCTCTTCTCTTACCTGCGAAGCTATCTTGCCTGCCTTTAGATAGCTCTCAGTGTTCATGTCTTCTCTTTTCCCTCTCTCAATTGTTAAAGTGGCATATCATAATATAGAGATTTTGAAATAGCAGAACGCGGCGATTCACTCCCTACTGGTTTTTGTAGATAATGAAAATGTCTTGTAACCTCATGTAAACTGTGAAGAATATTCTGGATAGCCTCTTTGTACTATCGCAATTATTATGATATCGAGACCGTGCGCTCAAAGCCGTCTGTTCCATACAGTCTTACCAGAGTGGACAGTTCCAATGTAGTAATCGGGAGCTGGTCGTGGTTGTCGTAATAGTCAAACACGGGCGACATCAGGTAGCCTTTCTCTTTCTTCATGTGCGCCAAGCCGAGGACGTGGCCCATTTCGTGCTCTGCCGAGTTGCGGAACGCATAGTCTGGCAGTTTTATCTCCGTCTTGCCGTCGCCGTGAAGCACCACTTGCGATAGGTAAACATTTGCACTCTCGGCGTCGCCGCCAGTGTACTGCACCGCGGTATATGCGCCCGTCTGACTTGGGTATCCTGGAAAGTCCTTATAGTTCTGGTATATGTGGACTCTGACGTTGCAGCCCTCCATGTGAGATTCGTTTGGCGAGTAGCGCGCAGTCATAGTCCACCCTTGCGGATTGCTGGTGTATTCGCGCAGCGCCTGCCTCCATTCCTGCACCGCAAGTTTTGCCCAGACGTAGTACGAGTTTGGTATTCCTGTTTGCTTGAATATGCATACCTGCAGGTTGTCGCTCCAGGTAAAGCCCGACGTAGGGACCTGAGTTTCCGTAAAGTCTGTCTGCTCTTCATAATAGCGAGCAGCAAACGCAGGAGCAAGAAAGGAGACTGAAAATATCAACGACAGGAGGAGTGAAGTGGTGATAAAGAAAGACAACGGCGCAATCGGAAGAGTCCGTGGCAAATGCTATACGCGGCTTTTCCTTGCCAGCTATCGTTTTTATCCTTTCTTTTCTCATGCTGACTAAGAAATGCTCTTGTCGCCCTTGTCAAGCGTGGCGATGTTTATAGCTTGCTCTACCGAAGACACGAATATCACTCCATCCCCATGCTCGCCAGTCCTGGAAGACTCGACTACTGCCTGCACCACCTGATCCAGCTGCGCGTCAGGCACCAGTATCTCAAACTTAATCTTGGGCAAAAGGTCGTAGGCCACAGGCTGTCCCCTCCACTGCAGGTGCAGCTCGCGTTGCTTGCTCCATCCTGACACGTTGTAGATTGTCATGCCGCCTATTCCAAGCTGCCTCAGCTTCTCCTTGACCACGGGCATCTTCTCAGAGCGTATGATTGCCTCGAGCTTCTTCATTCTAGTGGCCTATGCTTGAGCATTCTTAAATTCTTTGTTATTAACCCTACATACATTTTTTATGATACAAAAGGTCTCTGTCGGCAGTCTTTTTAAATCCCCAATCGGGAGAAAACCACGTGGCAAAATTTGTACTTGACACGAGCATAATAATCGACGGCGAGATAACAAAGATGCTGGAGGCCGGCGACATTGAGGACAAGAGCGAGATAATAATCCCGCTTGCAGTCCTTGACGAACTGCAGGCGCAGGCGTCCACAAACAAGGAGCACGGCTTTGTGGGCCTTGCCGAGATAAAGAAAATGCGCGAGCTTGCTTCTGCGCGCGACATAACCGTGAGGTTCTCCGGCGCAAGGCCGGACATAAACGACATCAGGCTTGCCAAGCACGGCAGGATAGACGCCATAATAAAGGACGTGGCGATGAACGAGTCAGCAACGCTCCTCACTGCAGATTATGTGCAGGCACTGGTCGCGGAGGCGCAGGG
>DASZTR010000145.1:0-4079 GCA_035547955.1 Nitrososphaera sp.
GCCGGGAGTGTCGAGCCATTCGTACACGTTGACAGGACAGGCTTCGATGCACGCGCCGTCGGCTACGCAGATGTCAAAGTCGACGCAGACGTTGCTGCCCCAGATTCCAAGCTGGCCGGGAGCGTCGAGAGGGCCCCAGACTGCAATTCCTTGGAACTTGCCGACTTGCTGCCTCTTATCCTTGAACTTCACGTCGATGGGCCCTTCAACCTTGGAATAATTGGTACCAGAACCGGTGAGTGAGATCGTAGTGTCGCCGCTGCTGCTGCCTCCTGCTGCCGGCGCCTGTGGCGCGGCCATTGCCGGAGTCGCTGCGGGCCTTGGCGCGGCCGAAGCTGCAGCAGTCGGGGGTGCTACTGCGCTCCTTGCCTTCGGGTTCTTGGCAAGCGGCGTTAACTCTTCAAGTTTCTTTATCGCCTGCTCCAGCGTCAGCTTTTCTGCCTTTTGGTAATGGGCAATCATCTTGTCGCCTATCTTGGTGTTGCGGATTATCGTGTCGATTACCATCTTGGCGTTCTTGTCCGCAGTTTGGCGATAGTTCTTTATCCAGTAAGGGTCGCCAAAGTATTCAATCTGCCTAATCTGGTAAATGAGGTCTACTACCTCACCCGTGACTATTTCGACCGTGATGTTAAGATCTGCCGAAAGGTCTTCACCAGTCACAGGGTCGACGCCTTTTTCCGTCCACTTGTAGGTCACGTATATTCTGTCTGCATGGGTCTGCATGGTAAAGCCGGCAGGGCGCAGGTCGTTTTGGATGCTGGCTATGTCAGCCTTGTCGGTTATCTCGACTGGGATCCTGTAAATGCCAAGCTTGCTCCCATGGAGCGGATACACGCCCCTCTTGGCAGTCTCTGACAGCATAGTCCATACTCGATCCTTGAGCAGAGCAGACATTTTAGATAAATCTCTCGGGGTACCTAGGCATTTATATGGTCTAAAAGTATTTCGTTTTTAGGTTCTGTCAATTTTTTGTCATCGTTGCTGTTGACGCTCTCAAGGATAAACCTTGGGAAAGACTGACACAATTTCACAACGCGGAATAGGAAGCGAGAAAAGCAGAGATTATTATTGTTGTTGTTTATTTAATAAAAACTTCATAATAGTATATGTGCACACGCACTTGTGCGCGTGTGTGCGTACGTGCATTTCCAGCATTCTATTACCTCTACAAACATAGTTGTATGGGTGAGGTAGTTGGTAGTATCCCCTACAGTTAGACATACACATACACACGCATAGATTACACAACGCCGGGATCCGCAAGGAAAAGCAGAAAGAGAAAGGATACTTTCAAGATAAAGAGGCTCTTACCTCAAGCAGTATATACTCTCGAGTATCAGCAGCAATAGTCGTCGGAGGCTTGACTGAACCTGTATTTAACTAGTCGGCGTCGTCGGGACAGGTCATCTCGCGTATAGCCTTATAGCGCTTCTCCAACTCTTCAGCCTTTTCTGCGACCTGCTCCAGAGCGTATTGCGATTTTGGGAAATACCAGCGTATCCCTACGCGATGGCCTATACCTTCCATGTCGTATATCATACCCCTTTCGGCTTCCACGCCGTACTTATCGTCAAACGCGCGTTCGCGCACTTCAAGCCCCCTCTTGGTCTTGTCCTCCATTACAAAGTGCGGCGGCCTGTTGTAGATGAAGTAAAAGCGGCCGCGTTTTACCATGTCGGCAGGGTACTGGTCTATCTGCATATCCTGTTATACGGTAAAAAAGAGAAATGAAAGGGCTTATCTCTCTATCGCTCTATAGGATTGCCTATCATGTTGCCCCATTCGGTCCAGGAGCCATCGTAGTTGCGGACGGACGGGTAGCCGAGCAGGTACTTTAGCACGAACCAGCTGTGAGACGAGCGCTCGCCTATCCTGCAGTAGCATATCACTTCCTTGTCCGGCGTTACTCCCTTGCCCTCGTACAGCGCCTTTAATTCTTCTGCGCTCTTGAAGGTGCCGTCGGCGTCCTTGACAGCCTGCGCCCACGGGATGTTCTTTGCGCCGGGTATATGGCCTCCTCTCTGGGCGTGCTCCATAGGGTACTCTGGCGGCGCAGTTATCTCGCCGGTGAATTCCTTTGGCGACCTGACGTCGACAAGGATGGTCTCTTGCATCCTTTCCAGCGCGCGCCGGACGTCAGGCATGTATGCGCGCACGCCTTCGTCGGCAGGGTTTGCGATATACTTGCTCGGCGCGGTCTGCGGCTCGTCCTTTGTGTACTCGCGCTTTTCAAGCTCCCATTTTTTCCTGCCGCCGTTCATTATCTTGATTTTTTTGTGACCATAGTACTGGAAGACCCAGAACGCGAATGCCGCAAACCAGTTGTTAAAGTCCCCGTACAGTACCAGTTCCGTGTCAGCAGTAGCGCCCACCCTGCTCATCAACGCTTCAAACTGTTGCTTGCTGATAATGTCGCGTCGGACCGGGTCGTTGATGTCGCGCTTCCACCAGACGAGGTGGGCCCCCGGTACGTGGCCCTGTCTGTATGCATTTTCGGGGTCATAGTCGACCTCGAGTATCCTGATGTTTTTGTTGTTGTTCAGGTTGCTTGCAACCCAGTCGGTCTCGGTGAGAACCTCTGGGTGAGAATAATTGCTTGACATATATGGAGAAGAAATGACTTGTAGTTCTACTTAAAATCTTTGGAAGGCGCGCAGCTGCATCAGCTACAAACTTGTACGCGCAAAACGCATTTTAAGATGCCAGAGTAGCAATAAAAGAGTATTCAAAGAGATGGCCAAAATCCGCGCCGTCGCTATAATGACAAAGAGGAACAGCGTAGAGGCAAAGGCGGCTGCTGAAAGGATAGTGAGCATGCTCGGTTCAAAGGGCGTTTCTGCCTTCGCGGTTTCGCCGCTCAAGCTCAAGGGCACCGACACGGTTGAGGCAGAGGAAGTAAAAAGCAGAAGGGCGGATCTGGTGTTTGCGATAGGCGGGGATGGCACCACTCTGAAGGCGTTCCGCACAATCCAAGGTGACATACCCCTGCTTTCGATAAACGTCGGCGGCCACAGGGGCATACTCTCGGAGGTCGACACGGAGAACATGGAGAGCGCTATTAAGGACATTCTTGCGGGCAAGGGGTTTTACGATTCAAGGATAAGGATACAAGCCTTCTCCGGGAGGACGGCGTTCCCGCCTGCGCTCAACGAGATACTAATAACAAGGGCGGACCTTTCTCGCACCCCGACCATCTCCATAAAGCTGATGGGTGATGAAAAGAGCCACAGGATGGATGGCATAGTCATTTCGACGCCCACCGGCTCGACCGGCCACAACCTCTCCATCGGAGGGCCGGTCCTGCACGAAGGCATGAGCTGCCTCATCCTGAGCCCGATTGCCCCAGTAAACAAGATGCCGCAGCTGGTCATACCGATAGAGGAGATTGTTGTGAAGAGCAGCCACAAGTCGCACCTTGTAATCGACGGGCAGGAGAACTATGTAATAAAAGCAGGGCAGGAGGTGAAAATAGCACGGTATCCGCACGACGTGCGCTTTTTGCGTCTGAACAAGAAGGGCATGAGGCAGCTTGCCAAGCTCGGGTTCTAATCAAGAGGACGAGGGCGAGCTTGCGCTTGACGCAAGTGCGTTCTATTCAGGAATCGCGTTTCTGTCAGGGGCTGCAAAGTGCGTGACTACAAGTGCCGTTTTTGAAGAGATAAAACACGTCAAGGCGGCGGCACTTGACGCGCTCGTACAGGCAGGATACCTGCGGGTAATAGACCCTGATAGCAAGAGCATTGACATGGTATTTGCGGCCGCAAAAAGGACGGGCGACTCGGCAAGGCTTTCTCCTGCAGACGTGTCGATACTTGCCCTTGCGCTTGAGCGTAAAGCGGTACTTGCGTCGGACGACTATGCTGTTGCAAACGTCGCCGCTACGCTCAGAGTCAAGGTAGCCCCGTCTTCTGGGAAGGGCATCAGGGAGACTAGGAGGTACATCGCCTACTGTAGCGCATGCGGTAAGGCGTTTGCGCCAGAAAAACAAGAGTGTCCGCTGTGCGGCAACAGGCTAAAGAGGAGGTACAAAAAAAAGAAGGCAGTCACCGTATAGGGTTCCTGCGCATAACCCAGTC
>DASZTR010000146.1:0-11024 GCA_035547955.1 Nitrososphaera sp.
CTTGCTGGAGTTGCTTTATTGTGGCTCCGCCTTTGCCTATAGCAAGGCCCATCTGGCCCTTGTTCACTACGAAAATAACGCGGTCCATCCTGTCGTCAACTATGCAGTCGCGCGCCGATGCGCTAGTCACGCTTCCAAAGAGCGAGATCAAGCGCAGCTCGTCAGAGGTCAGCTTTATTTCCGTCATATGTTCAGTGTGCGCCTCTCGTGTAGAGCCTTCCATCAGCAGACAAATACAATCTGACCACTGTCCCGAAGTTCAATTTAAGTCTTGGCGCCCAGACATAGAACAAGAGCAGAGTGAACGTTGAAGAAAATGAGAGGGAGACAAGAGATGGAAAGAAAATAAGAGGGAAAATCACTTGCCCTTTTTTTCTTCTTCAGCCATCACGGCCTTGACTTCGGCGTCGGTCGCGCCCTTGATGGCGATTGCAGAAACCCTGAAGGGCCTGTTGCAGAGCTTGCCCAGTTGCACCGAGTTTCCGTCAAACTCGTAGATGGCAACACCGGCAGACTTGGTCTGCTCTTCCAGTTTTGCCTTGTCTGCAGCATCAAGCGACTTTGAAACAATCACTAATTTTGAGCTCTTGGCCGACTGGAGGACTTCTTTCGCCCCGCTCTTGTACTTGTTGGCTGCTACAGCGTCTTTAATCACTTTTTCTATTGTTTTCATATTTCTTACTCCTCTTCTCCCTTATTGCCTTCCTTGACCTTCATGTAAAGGTCAACCATACCGGTGCCGACAGGTACCGTGGCACCTACTATAACGTTTTCTGTCACGCCCCGCAAAGTCTCTACCTGACCTTCGAGGGAGGCCCTTGCAATCGTCGGGACCGTGATTTCAAACGCCGCCCTCGCCAGCACCGAAGTCTTTGTGCCGGCAATGCCGTGTCTGCCTATCTGCTGGAGGTATCCCTTTGAAGTCATCAGGTCTGCGACCAGCATGATGTGGCGCACGTCCACTTCGAGACCTTGCTCTTCAAGCGTGTTTGTGATCTCTTTTACGAGTGCAGTCCTTGCCGCCTCGATGCCAAGCGTCTGCCATATCTCGTAAACGTTGTTGGTGGCAATCCTTGAAGTGTCCACGCCGTCGACTAGTACGACCTTGGCAAGGTTAGAGCCGGCAGTCTGTATTACCCACTCTTCGTCCTGCTTGACGATGGTGACGCGCTCGATGTCCGGGACGCCCTTGACGCGGGTGTTCAGCAGTTTGTTCTTGAGCGTCAAAAGCGTCTGCGCGTCTGGCTCGTCGGGCACGGTGACCTTGATTGAGCGCTTGCTTTCGCTCATCTTGACCTCGTACTTTTTCTTGTTTCCCTCAAGCACGGCGTTCACCTCTTCAAGCGTGCACCCGCGCTCGGCAAGTTTGGCCTCGGAAAAGTAGAACGTGAGTACGCCGGAATAGTCTGTCTCGGATTTTTCGATGAGGTCGCCCACCTGGGTAAAGAGGATCTCACGCGCAACTTCGAGTGCCTTTTCGCGCGAGCCCCGGTGTGATTCATCCAGGTAAATGTCCATTGTAGGCGTCACCGGCTTTTTGCGCGCGTCTACGAGTTCGATGAGCCTCGGCAGGCCGAGCGTGACGTTGCGTTCTTTTACGCCTGCAAAGTGGAACGTCCTAAGAGTCATCTGAGTACCCGGCTCGCCTATCGATTGCGCGGTGACGACCCCGATGGCCTCTCCGGGTTCGGCAAGCGCCCTGTCCGTCAGGTCAAGCACTTTTTTCATCACCTTTTCGACGCCTTCTCTGCTAAGCTTGTTGTCCAAGAGTGCCTTTTCCAGGTTGGCGCGTATCCTTGGATTGAGGCTCGTGCCGTGCTCTTCGAGTATCTTCTTTATCGCCTCGTCGGTAGCCTTGCGGCCCTCGTCGACGATGGACTCGGCCTCGATGATCCTCGAAATGTTAACCGCCTCACCGTGGTCGCTCTTTGCAGGATCTATACCGTCCTCGCCGTAAAGGTACTGGACGATGTTGCCGTGCGGATCTCTTACCGTCTGATCGTATTCTATTTTCAAGTGCTCCAGCGCGTTGATGAGCCTCCTCTGCATGTAGCCAGACTGCTGCGTCCTGACTGCGGTATCCACGAGACCCTCCCGTCCGCCCATCGCGTGGAAAAAGAACTCCAGCGGGCTTAGACCGTCGCGGTAGTTCGACTTGACAAACCCGCGTGCATCAGGGCTGGTCTCGTTTGGCACATAGTGAGGCAGCGCGCGGTTGCGGTAGCCTTTCTGGATACGCTTGCCGCGGATTGACTGCTGTCCTAGCGCGGCCGTCATTTGGCCGATGTTGAGCGTCGACCCCCTTGCGCCGGTGGACGCCATGATTATCCCAGAGTTGTTATCAGGGAACGCCCTGTCTGCGGTCCTGCCTGCGCGGTCGCGGGCGCGGGACAGCTCGTTGACTACGTACAGTTCCAGCGCTTCTTCCGCCGACAGGCCCCTTGTGAGCGGGAGCGAGCCGTCATGGTACTGCTGTATCAGCTCGTGAACTTTGTCATAGGTCTTTTGGATGATGTCAAAGATTTCCTGCCTCGTCTCCGGCGACAGCCACAGATCCGAGTAACCGTACGTAAACCCGCGGTGTGTGATGTAAGTTTTTAGCATTATCAATATAGAGTCGAGGAACTTTCTTGCGACATCGGTGCCATAGTCTTTAGCTATCCTGTGCAGGACAGAGTCAGGCTCCTCCGCGCCAATCGACGCTTTGTCGATTACGCCGGAGATGAGCTGGCCGTTCTTTATCACGACATCCTTTCCCTCTCCCTTGGCGGCCTTGTTCCACTTGCTGGTGATGACAAAATTAAAGTCCTTTGGCAAGAAGAGCGAGAACAGCTGTCGTCCGCTGTACAGCTTTTGCCCATCCTTTGCGGTCACCGCCGGCTCTGGGAGTGGGCCCTTGTAGCCGCCGACAAGGGCCAAGTTCGCAAACTCGTCGCGTGTGAGCACCGTCTCGTCGCGAGTCAGCATAAAGGCGCCCGTGATGAAGTCGCGGATGCCGCCGATTATCGGACCTCCGTACCTTGGCGATATAAGCTGGTCCTGTACGCGCATCAAAAGCGTGGCTTCCGCACGCGCTTCTTCGCTCTGCGGGACGTGGAGGTTCATCTCGTCTCCGTCAAAGTCGGCGTTGTAAGGAGGGCAGACAGCAGGATGCAACCGGAACGTGCGGTACGGGAGCACCACTACGGAATGAGCCATTATGGACATCCTGTGAAGAGATGGCTGCCTGTTAAAGATGACGATGTCGCCGTCTGACAGGTGACGCTCAACGACGTAGCCGGGCGCAAGCGAGTCAGCTATCGTCTTTCTGTCCGTGACGTAGTCGAGCCTTATCTTGACGCCGTCCGGCCTGATGATGTAGTTTGCGCCGGGGTACGTGTTGGGGCCGTTTGTCACGAGCGCCTTGAGCTTTTCAAGGTTCCACTGCGACACGGTCTCCGGTATAGTCAGCTTCTTTGCTACGTCGGTAGGGACGCCCACGTTTGATATAGTGAGGTTTGGGTCCGGCGAGATGACGGTCCTGCTGGAAAAGTCGACGCGCTTGCCGGAGAGCGAGCCACGGAAGCGGCCTTCCTTCCCCTTCAGCCTCTGCGTCAGCGTTTTCAGCGGCCTGCCCGACCTGTGGTGTGCCTGCGGTATGCCGGACACTTCGTTGTCAAAGTACGTAGTCACATGATATTGCAAGAGGTCTACAAGATCCTGCACGATGAGAGGAGGCGTGCCGGCTTCCTTGCTCTCCTTGAGGCGCTGGTTGACACGTATGATGTCTACCAGCTTGTGCGTCAAGTCGTCCTCGGACCTGATGCCAGTCTCAAGGATGATAGATGGCCTCACGGTCACAGGCGGCACAGGGAGCACCTGCAGCACGAACCACTCGGGCCTTGCTGTGGTCGGGTCGTACCCGAGCAGCATCAGGTCTTCGTCCGGCACGTGGCTTAAGCGCTCACGGATAGTGATCGGGAGCAGCCTGTTCTCACCTACCTCCGTCCTTTCCACAAATATCGTCGGCTTTGTGAATATCAGGTCATATTGTTCCTTTCCGCAGTGCGGACACGACTTAACCTTCTTGGCCTTTTCGATGATCTCGTCGCGGATGTTTTCAAGCGTGATTACTGCGTAGGGTGCCTTGCTCTCACGTACTGCCTTGTAACGAGCCAGCTCTTCAGGGTCGAGCTTTATCCGGTTGCACGACCTGCACGTAGTTAGAAGCAGTTTGTGCACATCGTCTACAAAGGCGATGTGCAGTACGGGTTCAGCAAGCTCGATGTGCCCAAAGTGCCCGGGGCACTTGGCAGAGGTGCTGCCACACGTGGCGCACTTCTGTCCCGGCTCCAGAGTTCCTAACCGGTTGTCCATCAGACCACCTTGCACGGGCATCCCGTCCTCGTCGTACGTCTCTGGAGCAGTGACCTCTGCTACAGAGAATTTGCGCACTTCAGTCGGCGACCAGACGCTAAACTTGATTCCACCTAGAATCTTGGCTGATTCTTCCATCATTGTGATTTTCTCCTCCTCCCGATCTCCCTCTTTTTCTCCTAAACCTTCTCCTTGGCTATCAACCGAGGAGCGACGTTGAGGCTCATCATCTCCTGCAGGAGGAGCTTGAACGCGTACGCGATTACGACAGATGAGATCTTGGCCTTTTCTCCGCACACGCGGCAGACGTACCTGCGCTGCTTGACGTCATAGTATGCAAGCAATCCGCACCTTTCGCAGACGTTGACCTCAGCCTTGTCCGACTCTTCGAGCAGACGGTCTTTGAGCATCATGGACGCGCCGTATGCAATAAGGCAGTCGCGCTCCATCTCTCCGAACCTGAGGCCGCCGCCGCGGGCGCGGCCTTCCGTAGGCTGCTTTGTCAGCATCTGCACCTGACCGCGCGCGCGGCTGTGGATCTTGTCTGCTACCATGTGGTGCAATTTTTGGTAGTATACGACGCCAACATAGACGTCTGCAGGGAAGCGCCTGCCAGTCCTGCCGTCGTACATCACTTCCTTGCCCGTATACTTGAAGCCGTACTGCTCCATTGCGCCCTTGAGGTCGTCCAGCTTCTCGCCAAGGAACGCCGAACCGTCTGCGATTTTCCCGCGAAGTGAAGCGGCTTTGCCGCCAAGCGACTCCATGAACATGCCAACAGTCATCCTTGAAGGGAACGCGTGCGGGTTAATCATAACGTCGGGCACGAGGCCGTCCTCCGTGTAAGGCACGTCTTCCTGGTTGACCAGCATGCCGACGACGCCCTTTTGGCCGTGCCTAGAGGCAAACTTGTCGCCAATCTCTGGGATACGCATGTCACGGACTCTGATCTTGTACATCTTGCCACCTTCCACCGACTGGGTGATAATGACGGTGTCGACGACACCGTTTTCAGATGGTCTGACGCCGACAGAAGTGTCGCGCCTGTATGGGCCCTTGACCTCGAACTCTTTGTACTCCTCCATGAACCTTGGAGGAGATGTTCTTCCGATCAGGATGTCGCCGCCGTTGACTACCGCTTCGTGCATGATGGCGCCGTCTGCTTCAAGTAGGCGGTAAGCCTTTTCGCCCCTGTAGCCCCGGATGTTGGCGTCGGCCTGCGGAAGCTCAAACGTGTCTTTCATGCCGCCTGGATATTGTTTCGCTTCTGCTTCATATATCCTGTAAAAGAATGTCCTTCCAAGCCCGCGGTCGACTGACGACTTGTTGAACACAACCGCGTCCTCAATGTTATAGCCTTCAAAAGGCAGCACGGCAACTACGCAGTTCTGACCCGTCGGGCGGTCTTCAAGCCCAAGCAGGTTTATCGCCTTTGTAGAGACTACAGGTATCTGCGGGTAGAGCATGAAGTGCTGGCGCACGTAGGTGCTCGCATTCATGAGCGGCGTCGAAAAGCCGAGTGATTGTTTGGCCATCGCGCTCTCGTACGTGTTCCTTGGAGACTGGTTGTGCTCAGGGTATGGGATGATCGAGGCGCCGACTCCGAGTATTGCAGATGGGAATATCTCCAGATGAGTGTGCTTACCTGCCTCTACTTTCTTTGGCTCCATAGCCACGTACGAGTTTTCCTCCTCATTTGCGTCGACCAGCTCGATGACTCCCATGTAGAGCAAGTCCATCCACGACAGGAACTTCTTAGACACCTTTTCGATTATCTCCAATGTGACTAGGGGCTTGCCGTCCTTTAGCACGACCAGAGGGCGCATGACCCTGCCGGCGTTGCAGCTTATGTACAACCTCTTTGTCGCGTTCTCGTTCTGCGAGCTGTAGAGGTAGATGCCAACGTGCGGGTGTATCTTGCCCGACCGTCTCATGCTCCTAAGGGTCTCGGCAAGGTTGTCGCCCTTTTCCACGTAGCCTATGAGCCTGCCGTCGACAAACACCCTTGTTCCACCGGCGCGCAGCTTCTCGTTTGCCTCGTCCACATTCTGGACTCCAAGTTCGTAGAGTTTCTCCGTGACTTCGGCGGAGAGCACGTTTACGGAAATGATTGCAGAAAGCGCGAGGTTCTTGACCAGCCCGCAGTTAGAGCCTTCAGGGGTCTCTGCTGGGCATATCCTGCCAAAGTGCGTCGCATGAAGGTCGCGGGCCTCAAAGTTTGGCTGGCTCCTTGACAATGGAGACTGTATCCTCCGCAGGTGGCTGATTGTGGACATGTAGTTTGTCCTGTCGAGCAACTGCGTCACGCCGACGCGGCCCCTGCCCCAGTTGCCAGTTGCAATTGCGTTATTCAGTTTGTCAGAGACGATGCCTGGTCTTACTGCGGCTGCGACTGCGTTTATGCCGCGTTTTTGGCCGGAGCGCTCTAGCTGATATTTCATGTCGCGGATGAGGTTGCGGAATGCGGTGCGGAACAGGTCTGCGAGCATCTGGCCTGCGAATTTTATGACCTTGTTGCCATAATGGTCCTTGTCGTCGGGCTCTATCCAGCCAAGCTTTAGTTCGATGAGCTTGCTTGCAGCCTCGCCCAAGAATAATGCCTTTTCGTGCCGGTTCTCAGGGTTCTTACCGATGTGAGGCAGGAGCCCCCAGTCGAGCAGGGTCTCGGCGCGCTTTATCTGGAACTCTTCAAGCATGCCTGGCGCAATCCTCTTTGAAATGTAGACGATTGCGTCACGGCTAGATGCCACGTCGCCGGCTTTTTCAAACGAAGGTTCTAGTTCGTCCTGTATCAGCTCGCTTAGCGAGACAGAGTCGGCGATGTCCTTATCTGCTTCCAAGCCAAGCGCCCGGATGAGCGTTATGAGCGGTATGTCGACAGGCGAGCCGGGTATCTTTGTCACAATCGAGCCGTCGAGGCGCATGATGAGCTCGAGTTTTGCCCTGTAACCGACTATTGATGAATACACCTTGGCCTTATACAAGAGCGTGCCAGTAGTCTCTTCGGTGTCGACGATTATCTTGTTGTACGACAAGTCTTCTAATCCCACTATGACGCGCTCTGAGCCATTTATCACAAAGTATCCTCCAGGGTCGCGAGGGTCTTCGCCGTACTCGACCAGCTTTACTTCCGGCAAGTTGTGCAGTATGCATGTGTTAGACTTTACCATTACCGGCATGTCTCCGATGTGGATAAAACGTGATTCGAGTATCTTTCCGTCCTCGACGACTGAGCATTCCAGCATTATAGGCGAGGCGTATGTCAAGTTGCGCAGGCGCGCCTCCATCGGGGCGACGTGTGTGATAGAGCCGTCAAGCTCCATGATTCTAGGCTGCTGTAGTTTTACCTTGCCGAGTTTTATCTTGTAAGGGTATTCGGCGGTCTCGATTTCAATCTCACCCACTTCGTCGATAATGCTCTGGAGCCCGCGCTCCATGAACTCGTTATAAGAGTTCAGGTGCTGGCGCGCGACTCCCTCCCTTCTTAAAATGTCATTAATAATCGGCCACATTTCGATAGAATTCTCTATCATATAGAGTACTCACCCTTCCACCACGTAGCGGTAATATACACTTTCACCCGCAGTCGGACTCTTTCTCGTGATCTTGATAATGTCGCCAGGCCTCACGTCCAAGTCTTCAATAGCTTTGTCGCTCATCAAGATGTAAGGGAGCTGGCCTGGCTTGGCGTTGTACTTTTTCAACACTTCCTCAGCCTCGGCCTTGGGGATGATCTCGTGCTTTGGCTGGTACATGTGGTTGGTTATCTTGACTACTTTCTTTTCAGACAATGGGTGGCGCGACCTCCTCTTCTGCGGACAACAATAGCTTTTGCTCAAGAGAAAACATCAAAGTCAAATTGTTGAATAAAAAAATAGTATATATAAGTATTGTGAATTTTTGATTCAAAAGCAGATTTTATTTGGAAAATTGAGGCGTGCTTTTTCGGTAGGTCGCCCGAAATGAGTACACGCGTTGAAGTTTCTGCACAAAAAGGATAAATAGTAACGGAAATATAGCGTGTTAGGTGTGCATGAGGGATAATGGAGTATAAAGCGTACGCACTAATGGCAATATTGCTGGCATCTGTTGCGGCTATTGGCACGTTTGGCTCTGCATATGCACAAAGCAGTGGCCTTAGTGTCAAGACAGACAAGACAGATTACAGCGCAGGCGACACCATCACTATCTCTGGAAACGTCGGCGTAACCCCGACAGGCCAGCCACTCGTTCTTCAGGTGTACAACCCACAAGGTGCAGGATACAGGTTTGACCAAGTCACTGTTGCTGCAGATGGATCGTACACTTATCCGTTGAAGGTCGGCGGCCCACTGGGCATAAGCGGCACGTACAGGACAGTAGTCAGCTACAACGGCGTTTCAAAGGAAACAACATTCAACTTCACTGCAGGACAACCAGAAAAAGTCAAGCTGATGATCGACGGCAAGGCATATGACATCAATTACACAATAGTAGGCGGCACAGTCAAGAGCCTGACAGGAGATCCAAAGACATCAACAATCACTGCAATGATTACTGCAAATGCTGATGGAAACCTGACAATCCAGCTTCCAAGGAACATCGCGGACTCTAAGAAGACGAATAACACGGACGATGAATTTGGCATCTTTGTCGACAACATCGACGAGTTTGCTGACGACGATCACGGCCAAACCGTAAGAACCCTGACCATCCCGTTCACGGCGCAGTCTGAACAGATTGACATCGTGGGCACATTCGTGGTTCCAGAGTTCGGTGCAATCGCCGCAATCGTCCTCGCTGTAGCAATCGTCGGCATAATCGTTGCCACGACAAGATACAGCAAGTTCAGTTTCGTGCCAAAGATGTAAGAAGAGAAGGCCAAAAGCCTCTCTTTTTCCTTTTTTCATTTTTCTTTTTTTTCAAAAATATGACATTCAAAAGATAAACAAAATTTAAAGATGGGGCCTTCGGAGGGATTTGAACCCTCCTCAAGCGGTGTCTGCCGCTGAAATCCTATTTCAGAACGCACGCACAGTCCACAGCCGCCTATACTCACCAGGCTATACTACGAAGGCCGCCAGTGCAATCTGCAGAAAGCACAGTATATAATCGTTCGATTATACCCTCACTTAGAAGGCAATAGCCCTATCCTGACTGTTTCAACACCCATTTCCATTTCCAGCTTGTCGGCAAGCCCATTCAGGCCAAGCGAGTCGCCTGCCAGATGACCCAAGACGACCAGGTTCCCTGGCAGTTTTTCCTCGCGCATTTTCACCAGGTCGCCATAGTCGACGTGCAAATAGATGACGGTATCGACACCATGCTGGAAATACGCCTTGGCGACAGAATAGCCACCGTTGGTGCCCGCTGCTATCACAAGCGCCCAGTGGCCGGCCCTATTCTTTTCGCTCCCATGCCTCACCTGCACCCTAGTTTCTGCGTGGCGGAACTCGGGTATCTTGCTGACAGATTCTATAATGTCAGAGACATATTCTGTCTTGCTGGACTCTATCTTGGCAAGGATGGCCTTCCTCATGTACTCGTCGCAGGGCTGGTGTATGTTGACAAGGGGCATCCTCAGTGCCTTGGCTGCGCCTACCACGTCATCATAAATGTTGGCATGTGTCTTTGTCTCCACCCTCTCTTTCAGTTTCGCTGTAGCTTCCAGGGCGACCTTTTTTGGCACGCCGTGCTCTACCATATAGTCGACGTGCCTGTCAAAGACCTTGTAAAAGTTGACTGCGGCTACCCCGATCGGGTGATGCGCGATTACAGCGTCGCACCCGAGGTTCTTTGCGAGCAGGAGCTCAGCAGTTCCGACGTCGATTGCTATCAATACTTTCCTGATGTTTTTGCCCCTGACGTGTACCATACTGTCCGCAGGCAACCTTTTCCACCCTGCAAGCGCAAGGCCTGCCTTCATTATCTGTTCCGTGTCAACAACGCCGGTCGTCGCCACTACCATTAGCCAGCAGAAGAGGTGACACAGTGCAAAATTTAAATCTGATCCGGCCTTTTCCTTTTCAGGATGAGCTGCTCCGACGAATATTTCACTTCATCGTCACATTTGACAGGCGATGACAATAATAATGGTCTCATACAGATAACGCCAAAAGTCAAGGAGAGACTCAGAAAAGCTAAGTACGGGGTATACAACCACTCAGCCGTGGAGCTGTGCCACTGGACGAAAAAGTCGTTTGCAAATGAGGGCACGTGCTACAAGCACAAGTTCTACGGCATTTCCACTCATCAATGCATGGAAATGACTCCTGCTGCAATGAACTGCGAGAACAGATGCGTCTACTGCTGGCGACCTGCAGAATTCTACGACACGCTTGAAATGCCGGAGCAGATGGTGGACGAGCCCGAAGTCATCGTCCAGAACCTGATGGCCGAGCGCAAGAGGCTGATCAACGGGTTTTACGGCAGGTCCAAGAATGATAGGGCCAAGCTTGACGAGTCGCTCTTGCCAGCGCACTATGCCATTTCGCTTTCCGGCGAACCCACGATGTATCCCAAACTGCCGCAGCTGATAAGGTACCTAAAGACGCTAAAAGCCACAAAATCCATTTTTCTCGTGACAAATGGCCAAGAGCCGGACATGCTACGCAAGCTTGTCCAAGAGGATGCACTCCCGACGCAGATATATCTATCGACAAACGCGTCGAACAAGAAAATGTTTTTGC
>DASZTR010000147.1:0-14210 GCA_035547955.1 Nitrososphaera sp.
GTCATCGCTGTCATCGACGTTTGCAAGGCCGCTCCTAATATACGACGACAAGTGCTACTCTTGCACCAAGTTCGCCGAGACCGCCAGTGCACTCTCCAGAGGGTGGATAAGAACTGCGGGCCACTACCATTCAGAAGAGGCAAAGAGGGCCAAGGAGATGATATTCCCAAAAGGCTATGATGCTACGGGCATGTTCTGGCTCGTCAACAAATCGGGCGCGCACGGTGCGCGCTCTGGTCTGCCGCCGCTGGTAAGAGAGGTGATGGCAGGGTGGTTCAGGGGTGGAAAAAACAACAATGCAGACGCGTTTGCGCCCGCATGCGAATACGACGGTACATCCATATCATCATCATCATCTTCATCATGCTACACGCCGACCAACATCCTCAAGCGCCTAGTAGGGATGCTATCGCACGGCGCGAACTTTCCCTTTTAGAAAGTATCGCAACAACAATAATAATACTATTAAAATAGCAAAGGGCGCAACACAATACACAATATATCTCATGACAGTCCAGATCAGGGTAGAAAAAGCCAAGATAGATCAAAAGCAGACTTCGCTTCTGGTCATCGGCGTGTTTGAGGGCGAGCAGGACTTTTCGCAGTCTAAAGAGCTCGACCCGTCCGTGCTTACGTACATAAAAGAAGCATTGGAAAACAAGGATTTCAGGGGCACCTTTGGCTCGAGCATGGTGGCATACACGCTCGGCAAGGGCCCGATGAAGAAGATAATGCTCCTTGGCCTTGGCAAGCGCGACAAGTTCACCGACGAGATGGCAAGGATATGCGCCGGCAAGGCTGCACACCGAGCAAGGGATCTTGGCACAAAAGAGTTCTCGATACTGCAGTTCTCAAACCTTGACGAGGGGCTCGTCGAGGCGATGACCGAGGGCATTGCGCTCGCCCTCTATGCCTTTGACAGGTACAAGGCTCAGGACAAAGACGCCGTACGCGTCGAAGAAGTCACCATCCTGATAAACTCCGACTCGCCGCGATTTTCTATGATAGCCGAGCGTGCAGGCCACGTCGCAGACGCCGTCAACTTTGCCCGCGACCTTGGCAACCTACCTCCAAACGACTGCCCGCCGGCGCACCTTGCGTCAGTGGCGCTCACACTTGCGGCCGACTATGGCATGAAGGCCCGCGTGATTGACAGGTATGAGCTTGAGAACATGAACATGGGTGGCATCGTCGCGGTGGGCAAGGGCAGCAACAACCCGCCAAAGCTTATAATCCTCGAATACAATGGAGCCACGGCAGGCGATGCCAAGCCGTACCTGCTGGTAGGAAAAGCAGTCACATTTGACACCGGCGGGATATCGCTCAAGCCCGGTGACAAGATGGACGAGATGAAGTTTGACAAGTGCGGCGGCTGCAACGTGCTTGCCATATTGCGCGCGGTGGCCTCGCTAAAATTGGCTGTAAATGTGGTCGGCATCGTGCCGTCAGTGGAGAACATGCCTTCAAACGCCGCGTACAGGCCCGGCGACATCCTCAAGATGTACAACGGCAAGACGGTCGAGGTGCTCAATACAGACGCCGAGGGGCGCCTGATCCTTGCGGACGCGCTAGCGTATGGCATAGCAACCTACAGCCCAAAGGCGGTCATCGACATGGCCACGCTGACAGGCGCCGCCATAATCGCGCTCGGAGCCAACGTCGCGGCCCTTGTCGGCAACAACAAGCAACTGACTGACAGGGTGCGCAGGATGGCAGAAAAGGCCGGCGAGCGCATGTGGGACTTGCCGCTGTTTGACGAGTTCCACGAACAGATAAAGAGCCCATACGCGGACATCAAGAACATCGGCGGCAGGCCCGGCGGCGCGATAACCGCAGCCGCATTCCTGTCCAATTTCGTGAATGGCGTGCCGTGGGTCCATATGGATATTGCCGGCACCGCATGGACGCAGGATGGCACATATGAAAGGAGCTACAACCCGAAAGGCGCTACGGGCTTTGGCATAAGGACGCTTTTGAAACTGCTTGGAGAGGAGGAAAAGCCGTTATCCTCATCGTCAACAGCAACAGCAACAACAACTGCAACAGCGGCATCAGCACCAACGTCCCAGGGCCCGCAGTGAGCTAGAGAGAGACACACACATGCCCATCTTTGCAGTCGACGCGCTGGCTGATGCCCTTGCGGCCCTGGGTTACGCCTGCAAGAAAGGGGCTAGGTCAGACGTCAGACCGGACAGGTGGCCTTACTTTGAGCGGTGGCTGCAAAACCGCGACGGCTTTGTGGCTATGGAAAGCGGTCACATCGACTTTATCGGAATAGAGGAGGTGGTGCGCATGGGGCCGTTCTTTGACGTCTACTGCCTTGTCGGGAACGATTCGCTGTCGGGGAGCGACGACAACGCCCACAATCTGGTAGACGCGAGCCCTTATTTTGAGCTGCACCGTGGCCGGCCAAAGAACCTGGGATGGAGCGGAGGCGTGCTTTCAAACCTGCTTGCCCAAGACGCCGAGCTTTCAGCCGAGCTTGCAAAAAACATCATGAAGGAGGAATGCAAGCGCATCAATGTCCGGGCGCACAACTATTGCTGCGTAATCGGGACATCGATATGGGAACCCGCCGGCCTTGCCTCGGTGTTTGGAATAATCGACCGCATCGGCGGCCACGCAAGAAAGCTGTTAAAACAGGTGCATTTTGGGGAGAACATCGACGCCTGAACAGACATGGATGATACAATCTGCATATGCGGGAGCTTGCCTGCAAAAGAAGAAAAAACAGGACAAGGTTATTTTTGCCTAGTGGAGCTAGGAAACTAGCCTAGGCGGACATTGCCGCCCTTTGGTTGGCGGCTTTTAGCTCTATCCTGTCGACCTTGTCCGTATCTAGACCCCTTTTCCGGCAGACCCGCTTGATGTAGTTGAACAGCAGCAGGCCGCCTACCGCTATCGCGGCGCCGCTGCCAAGCTGTGAAAAGTGGCCGCTGCCGTTTTTGGCCACGATGTTCCTTGTGGCCTCCCTTGCCAGGTGCTTGTACGCTACGTAGTATACTGCAAGCTGCGACTCGTCAGGTACGAGCTGGGAAAACCCCTTGCTCTTAAGTACTCCAAGAGGAACGTTCTGCATGGGGGTCATTGAAAACTCAAACGGCCTTCCACTCCCGGCGACCTCCGACCTTGCCAGCTCGCTTATCATCTCGACAGTTTCCCAGTTGTCTTCGGGCGTTTCGTCGGCCTGGCCTATCTGGACGGTGAACGCTGGCCTCCAGTAATTCAGGTTGAGGTTACGAGTACCCTGCCACACTATCTGGCGCCAGCTTCCGTCCGCTCCGATCCGCAGCGGGAGGGTTTTGTTCGGCATGTGGATCTTGGCGAGTCTGTCGCTCCCCGTCTCGAGCCCGACCTGTATGCCGATAAAGTTTGACGGGCCGGCCCCGACGAGCGCCGATAGCTTGCCAATGAGATCGGGGTACTCGGCCGGGACTGATATCCTGCCGTGGGTCGGGTTGGCGCGCCTGACTCCGTCTACGCCCATGACCGCCGTGAATAACTCCAAGAGCCCGTCGTAGCTTGGGACAAAGTTCTTTTCGTGCTTGTAGGCAAATATCTCGTCGCTTTGCAGCCAGGCGTTGGCAGAGCCGCCCTTCGCGTTTACTGCCACTTCCTTGCTCACTTTGTCCGGCGGGTAGTACCTCAATGGCCGGAGCGTGACTTCGCAAAAGTCGCAGCCTATCCCGCAGCCCCTCATCACCTCGGCCACACCCTTGATCGATGGGTTCCTTATTTCCGGTATCTCTTCGACTTTGGGGAACTGCTTTGAAGACAGCCTCCGGGAAATGAATTTGTCGCTTGGAGACCACGACGAATGAAAGTCCCGGTCAAAGGTCTGGAAGCCCCGATAGAACAGGTTGCTGCTAAATGAAGAGCCTTCTGCGATTTCTTGGAACAGGACGCAGGCAATGTCGTCCGCCTCTCCTTGGAAAGCAAAGTCAATGTCCAGCCTGTCAAGCTCTTCTGGAAATACCATGGCCTCCCATACTCCGGGGCCGGCGATGACCAGCTTTGCCCTGGTGCCTCTCCTTGCCCTGTTTATCCGGCTGATGAGGGCTTCGAACTCCTTTTTGACATATGGGTAGTGTGGGATGCCAAATAGGACGGGAAACGAAATGGTCAGGGGGCCTATGCCAAACGGGTCCATGGTACTGACTCCTATGACTTTGGTATCAGGACCGATAAATTGTTCGATGTAATCGTCGTGGGGGACGACCACGTCCTGCACACCGTTTTCCATGAGGAGCGCCGCCTCGATCTTCCTGAGGGAGTAGGGTGCCCTTGACGCCCTCCCACCGGCAATCGGCGGAGGAGGGCGGCCTTTTACAATGGTATAGACGGGGGAGGGGATGTAGCACGTCGGGGAGCATGGGAGAAAATCTAGGAGGGGAAAATTCCGGTATTCGCTTGATAGCGTGGTGTCCGAGACCAGCACGTACTTGGCCGTTGTTAGTAATCCCTCTTTTCTTCTTCTTGCTTGTTGATTTGATGATACTGTGAATAGTAATAATACGGATGATAATGACTGGCAGTAGTGTTCTTATTATTATGATGATGGCAATAACAACAATCGTCCATGTGCTCTACAGATATGAGAAGGGCATGCTATTAGATAAAAGTGCGCGTCAGCAGGTTATATTTGAGGCCAAGTCTAGCAGGGTAAAACCGTCCTCAAACATGGTGCAAAAATTTACCAGGTACATTTACTTTCTTTCTCTCTCATTGCAAGAGATCATGAATTACTATTACCACAGGCCAGCAGCCAGCAGCACTTTGCAGACCGCACATAAAGAATGAAGAAGAGAGTTTATGATGGACGCGCCGTGCAGGACTAAATCCATAAAATCAGCTGCAGGAGAAAGAAATGAAGAGAGGAGCAACCGGCACTCTGGGCCGCCCTAACTGCACGTCGTCTCATGCGGGCTCTCCCGCTTGTAGGACGGCACATATATTTTTGCTACAATGCAGTGAATCGCATCAATCAATCAGCGATTCTCTTGTAGTGAGCTTCCATCTCGTTGTACGGAAGGTCAAGCCGCACCTCAGCTCCGTCAAATGCCTCAACGTGCGCTTTTGGAACTACGAATTCCCTCCCAGGCCCTTGCATTATTACGACAGTCTGGTCGGTCACGCCACCAATGTTTCCAACGGACTCGCCCTCCTTTGATCGGACGTTTTTGTGGACGACACTGTCCCAGTCGACGACCGCCGGCACCGCCGTCCTCCCAAGCATGTCTTCGCCATGCTGTGCGACAACGTGGTTGCTTAGCTCGTCTTCTGCCCCGTAAGACGTAAGGCACAGATCGCACCGGTAGACGTTGGGTTCATCCGCCCTAAATTCCGGAGAACTTGGCTCGGCATACCTCTCTTGCAGTATGCGGAGCTCTGGCAGCTTTAGGCTGTCATACGGCGGTGATTGGATCGTAGTCCTGGCGTGAGAGTAGTATCTTGAGGGGTTTGGCGGCGCATCCCTTTCGTAATTGCGCTTCACCTGGTCTTCAGTCGCCTTTAGCCAGAGGACTTTGCCGTCCCACCCTTCGATCTGGCTCTGTGGGATATAGTAATAATGCCTCTTTCTAAAGCCTCTCTCGACGACGACAAAATCCCGGTTTACGGCCGCAATATCTCCGATATCTTCATCATCGCTCGTATGGACTGATTCATTGATGAGTCCTTTCCAGTTAAGGCTGTCGCCTCCCGTTTTTTGTCCAGTACTCATATGCTTTAAGACCCTTGAAAAACATAAAAGACTTTTAGCAATAGCCTTTTAACCGAGTGATGCGCCGGCGCGTTTGTATGTGCATATGTCTCTCATCATATTGTATAAAAGAGCGAGGCATCGCAATGGTCTTTTAAATCATAAAGCTTGACTCATCATAGGATCATACTAGCTCTTAGAAAAGAGATATTGTAGATATTCCTTGTTTTTTATTATTACTATTATTGTTATTATCTTTTGCGGGCGAGCATACATGGCGCGCTTGCTTTTGTGATGCACACAAAGTTCGAGGCATGCGGAAACTTGTACACATACACACACAGTCGAATTCAATAAAACTGTGTTTGGTGTTATTTTTTAAAGAAATGCCAGCACTGCCGCTTCCCGACCGCTCACGCAGATCAGTAACACAGCAGCGACGGCAGGTTTGACTTCCGGGTTCGGAATGGGACCGGGTCGCACCCTGCCGCTATGACCGGCTTACCCTCTTTTTCCAGCAGGGGTTAATTTAACCTTGCTCTTGTAGGGTTTAACTGCTTTTCAAGACAAGAGTCGTACTATATGCGTATATGTGTGTGTATGTGCACGCAAGAATAAACGGACTAACTATAGAGAGAAAGAAAGAATAACCAGTTATACCTCGCCCCTACAATTACGCTTGTTGTGGTAGTAGATTACTGGAAACGCGCACGTATACATATGAACAAATTCACCTTATTGAGGATGTAATTTTTTCTCCCGAAGAAGCGATAGGACACATAATATTGAAAGCAACTTTCTGCTTACTCTAGTGAATAATTATATCAATGAACAGAGTAAATGTACTGTGACTGTTTCACAGGCGCTCCACTCGCACAACTACGATTCAGCCCTGATAGAAAGGCTGCTTTTCAGGGTCGCAAAAAAATGGGTTGCAGGGTACTCTGCCAATGATGCCATAAATGCGGCGTCGGACGCCAACAGGCGGGGCATGTCGGCCATAATCAATTTCCTGGGCGAGGACACCGTCGACAAAACACAGGTGGATCATGCAGTCAGGGAATATCTTTCATTGATGGATTTGATGAAATCAAAAGGCATCAGGGGCTGTGTGTCTGTCAAGCCTACGCAGCTTGGGCTTGCAATCGACTATGATGAGTGCCTGCAGAACTTTTCCGTGATTGCAAGAAAGGCGGATGAGCTGGGCCAGTTCCTGTGGATTGACATGGAGTCTGTGAAATTCACAGAGGACACGATAACCATCTACTTGGAAATACTGAAGGACCATCCCATGACGGGAGTGGCAATACAGGCGTACCTGCGCAGGAGCGGCGCAGATGTCTTGCACATAATAGAGCACGGAGGCAAGGTGAGGCTGGTCAAGGGCGCGTACCACGAGCCTGAAGAATTCGCCTTTTCGACGAGGGAAGAGGTAGACCGCAACTACCTGCACTTGCTAGAGATGCTCGCAGACGGCGACAATTTTTTTGCAGTGGCCACCCATGATGGCAGGCTGGTAGACGAGGCGATGAATATGCTTATAGACGACAACAAAAATTGCGAGTTCCAGATGCTCATGGGGATCCGCGACGAGCTAAAGTCTCGGCTGGTCTCAAGGGGCCTACGGGTCGCTGAATATGTCCCGTACGGGAGCCAGTGGCTCCCCTACTCGGTGCGGAGGATAAGGGAGCGCAAGCGCAATCTCTTACTTTTGGCAAGGTCGCTCGTCCAGCATTGAGAAAAATTATAATCTTATTATTCTGATATTGTCTGGCTCTGCTCGCGCATAAACTGTGTAAGGTAGTGCGGCCCTCCCGTGTTCTTGCCTGTCGTGCCCGAGTCTTTCCAGCCGCCAAAAGGCTGACACCCCACCATCGCGCCCGTAGTCGCGCTTGCCTGCCTGTTTACGTACACGACGCCGGCCTCGATATGGTCAAGGAACTTTTTCACCTCGCCCTGGTCGCCTGTAAAGATGCCTGCCGTGAGGCCATAGTCCACGTCGTTTGCCATGCGCAGCGCGTCGTCAAACTCTGCATAATCTGTGACGCACAGTATCGGCACAAACATCTCTTCTGAAAAGAGCCGGTGCTTTTTGGGCAGGCCGGTCACGATTGTCGGCGCCACATAGTAGCCGTGCTTTAGCTCGCCTTCATTTTTGACATGGCCTCCCGCAAGCACCTTGCCGTCCCTGCCGGCAAGCCGGGCGTACTGCTGGTATTTTTTGTAGGCGCGCTCGTTTACGACCGGCCCCATGAAGGTGTCCTGCTCAAGTGGGCTTCCCACAGGCAGGTGTTTTACCTTTTCCACCAGCCTGCGCAAGAACTCGTCTTTGACTTTTTTGTGCACAAAGACGCGCGAGCACGCGCTGCATTTCTGGCCAGAGTAGCCAAACGCGGCCTTTACCACACCGTCTACCGCCTTGCCCAGGTCCGCGGTTTCCGTGATGATTGCAGGGTTTTTGCCCCCAAGCTCTGCTATGAGCGGCCTTGGCTTTTCTTTGTTGGATTGTTGCCTTCTGGCCATCGAGTAGCCCACGTCGCGGGAACCCGTAAACACTATTCCCGAGACATCCTTGCTCTTGGCTATCTCGGCGCCCACCGTGCCTCCAGAGCCAAACACCATGTTGAGCGCACCCGGCGGCAGGCCGGCATCGTGCAAGATCTGGACTATCTTGGAGGCGATTATCGGCGCGTCGCTTGAGGGCTTGACTACCACAGTGTTGCCAGTGATGAGTGCAGCTGTGGTCATGCCGGTGAGTATGGCGGCCGGAAAGTTGAACGGGGCTATTACCCCCCACACGCCGTACGGCTTCATGACGCTCTTGCTTTTTTCGTTTGGTAAGGCGCTTTTCATCGGCACCTCAAAGCCGTTGTTGCGCTCTACTTCTTCGGCGTAATAGCGCACAAAGTCTATCGCTTCGTCGACGTCTCCTATGGCCTCGTAGCGGTTCTTGCCGTTCTCGTACGAGACCCATGCGGCAAGTTCGAACTTGCGCTCGCTCATGGTGTCGGCGGCCTTGCGGAATATCTTTACGCGCTCTTGCCAGTCGCTTTTCCCCCAGCCTCTTCCTCCACCTTCCTCTCCTTCTCCCTCTTCAAACGCCTTTTTGGCAGACGCGATGGCCCGCCTTGCATGAGCAGCAGTCCCCGCCGACATGTACCCGAGCACCAGCCTGGTGTCTATTGGCGAAAAGTGCGGAACCATTTTTGCTGCCGTGACCTGCCTGCCCCCTATCATCATTGGGTACTTTGCTCCAAACTCTGACCTTGCGGCTTCAAGCGCCCTTTCGTACCTGTCGTGGAACTGGCCTTCTGCCTTTTCAGCAAGGAACCGGCGCAGGGTGTGCTCGTTGTCAAACATTTCCTATCTTTTTCTCTCTCTGCCGTAAATAGACGGCAGGCGCTCTCTTAAAAACACAATGACTTTGTACGTGCAGGTGGGTTAACTATGTTAATCATAGCCTAAATATTGATCCACAGAATCAGATACGTATACAGATGAAGAAGCAAAAGCAGAGCCCCAAACCAAGGTTTACGAAAAATAGGGCCATTGCAATAGGCGCCATTGCGGCAATCGTCTCAGTTGTAGGGTTTTTTGGCTACCGTGCGCTGATCCCGTCCAATGGAAGCACGCCGGTGTTTGGCTTTCCAAGCAACGACTTTATAAGTGCCACCCACAGCCAGAACGGTGGCTACTATTTCCTGAGCCAAGCGTCGGGCGCCGTCAAGGGCATAAGGAGCGTGGGCAGCAGTTCTCAGATCAATCCCACTTATACGTATAAAAAGGGCGACTTGGTCTCGTTCCACGTCATCAACGAGGACCAGCAGACGCACTCTAAACACAACTTTAACATCGACGCGTTTAACATCCACACAAAGGATCTTGATTACTTTGGGACAGATACAGTGAGCTTTGTGGCAGACAAGACAGGCACCTTTAACTACTACTGTTCAATCCACCCGGAGATGAAGGGCACAATAACAGTGGAGTGATGATGACAACAACAACAAAAACAACAACAACTGCGACGATGCAGACCATAACGACAAATGCCGGCGGCCAACACGACGGAGAAAAAGGTGGTGGTTTGCTTGAGTAGCGATGATGACCTGAGCGAGCCAAGAAAGGGCATCTTGGACCTCCTGGACGGCTTTATCGAGCAGGTACAGCGCATCAGGAAAGTGATGCTCGGAGTCTCTGTCTCTGCAATAGTCCTTGCCCCCCTCGCAATGGGGCTGTCCGCGTATCTCCTCCTCCACCCATCGTTCTTTGCCGTGCTGGACATAGAGAACGATTTCGGGCTGGTGCTGAGCACGCTTCTCGGCGCGGTGAACGCGATTTCGCTCATATGGCTCGTGACAGGCGTGCGCCAGTACTATTCCATAAGCGCGTGGAAAAAGCGCTACGCCGAGTACCAGAAGCAGAAGGAAGAAATTGACAAAAAGATTGCTGCCAAGTTCGGCCTAGAACAGGACTAGGATCGGCGGGAACGCCGCCATCATCATCATAAAGTCCGACGAGGGGGAGGTAGTAGAAGTATTGTTGGACGATCTAGGAGACCTTGCAGGATCTCTTTTCTCCTCGTCCTTTCGCCTTGGGAACATTTTTTCGTACGGCTCCAGTATGTCCCTGCAAAACTGCAGGCCCTTTTGCGTGGGCCGGTAGATGGTCACGGTGCGCCTGCCGGCGACGGCCTCTTGCCTGTTGATGAGGCCGTTTGATTCCAGCTCTTCGAGTATCGGCTTGTGCTTTTTCAGGTTCAGCCCGCAAAAGCTGACGAGTGCGGTCTGGTTCAGCTCACCATACTCTATCAGTTTCAGTATGATGTCCTTGACTATGTAGATCCTGTCTCGGTACGAGCTTGGCGAGCCGGACATTAAGCGCTATCAGGCATGGCTGCAATATAAGCCCATAGAAAAGATTACTAATTGCTTTTGCAAAGAATACGTGTGAGCGCGACCAGCAACAAGTCAAGGGTGTTCTTGCTCCTCATGATAGCGATATCGCTCGTGTTCTTCATGGCAAGCTTTATGGCGGCTGCATTCTCGGGCAACCAAAGCTCTTCTTCTCTTCCTGTTGCATCACCTTCTTCTTCTCCCTCGCCAGTGTCGTCAGCCTCCGGGCAGGATGATGATGGCGGCACCACGATAGCAGCGACCACCAACATCGCTCCAAGAGGAAGTTGCATGGCCGTGCGTACGGGCGAGCACGTCCTTGCTGACTGCTCGCCATAGAAGATTAGCTTCATCCTAACGATGAGCACGAGTGGCAGACGATTTCTCTTTTTATCAGGCCCTTCTTTTGCGAGCAGTTGTTGCACGCTTTTCTGTTGCACACACTGCACATGCCACTGTGACCGATGCAGGAAGGCAAACCGCACAACTCGCATTTTGTGCTGTGTCTCGCGCAAAAGATAGAATTGCAGATGTAGCACAGCACGCGGTGTTCTGCGCACGCCGGCTCCAGGCACGTCTTGCAATACGCAAGGTGGTCATTGCACATGAGACTGCCGCAGCTGCAGGCCGAGCCGGACTCTAGCGGGATGGAGCAGGCAGAGCAGCGGCCCCACGTGCCCTTACCGGTGTACGAGCTCCACCGCACGTCGCCTGAATACTCTTTCTTGTCGTTTACCAGAATCCTTGCACGGTAAAAGGTTTCGACGAGCCACCCGGCGATCGCAAAGCCCGACTTGCTCTTGACTTGGGTAAGGGCGGCGTGGAATTTTTCGTTTTCTTCCTCCTCCATCTCGGCAAGCTTGTCCTCAAGGGCCTGCCTGTCGGTGTGCAGCTGCTCTATTTTACGCCTCGTTATGACGGCCTTTTGCCTCTTTGCCTCTATCCGGTTTTCTGTGGATATCAGCCTTGACTTTTTGGCCTTTTCCTTCTTTAGCTGCTTGTGCAGCTTTTCTAGGTCCTTTATAGAATCGAGCTCGACGTTTAGCGCCTCCTGCAGCCGGGCTATGCTTGCGTCAATGCTGGCGATCTTGGCCCTTGGTTTTGCCTGCTTTTCTGAAAGTCGCTCTTTCCTCTTTTCTTCCATGATGATGTCGAACTTGGCGTGCAGGTCTGCCTTGAGGGCCGCAGCCCTCTTTTCAAGCTCGCCCCTGCATTTTTCCGCTCTGCGACTTGCCTCTTCAGGGACTGCCCGCTGCGGCACCAGCAAATGTGGAGAAGAAGCAGCAGAAATAGGGATCAAATTATTATTATTATCAACATCACCTCGGCTGCCGCCAGTGACACCAAATTCAGCAAGCTCTTCCAGCTTGTCAAGCGACTGTTTGGCATAGCCCTTTTCAAAGACAGAAGCGGTCAACTCAAAGACGGGATGAAATACCTCCTCCTGCTCTGTCGATAGGACCTTTATCGACCGGATGTTGTTGCCCAGCTTGGCAAAACTTTGGAGGTTTTGGGGTTCAAATTTTCTCTCCAGCTGCATGAACGTAACGTGCGTGCCCATAGTCATCATCGCCAGAGGTTTGTCAGGGATTTCTTTTTCTTCTTCCTTCTGGTCTGTACCTGCAGGTTCTCGCTCTCCTCCTCCTGCAGGAGCATCTTCTCCAGCTTCAGGTTTGCCGCCGTCAACTACTGCTGCCGTCACGTCTTGATGTTGTTTGGCAGGCTTGACTTCGGTCTCTTCTTCTTTCATCTTTTTTCTTTTCAGCTTATCCATGAGCTCTGCTATCTCGCCGTTCTCAAGGGGCCCCCGGTGATAGGTGAGCGTCCACCTTGATTTTATCACGCCCCGGAATTTTGGGTCGAACATGTTGCAGAAAAATTCGCCAGCCTTTAGCCGCGAGATCTCTTTTTCTGCAAACGAGTCCAGCTCCAGCCCGACGCTCACACGCTGTATGTCGCGCTGTGCGCCGAGCCTGCCTATGAAGCGCACGTTGGCGTTTGAAATCACCTTGTAGTCAAGGTCGACTGCGTTCTGACTCGCAAGCAGTAGGCCAAGACCAAATGCCCTTGCCTGCTTTATCAGCAAGAGGAGAAGCTTTTTGGATGCAGGCTCCCGGACAGGAGGGCAATACCCTGCTATTTCGTCAAAATAAAGGATGTAGCGCAGAGTCTGGGCGCTCCCCTGCTTGACCAGCCACTGGAAAAGCTGCTGGAGCACGAGCTCCACAAACAGGTGCTTTTCCTGCTCCGACTGGATGTTGCGCAGGTCGAGCACATTTATCGACGGGCCCTTCATGAGCTCTGCAAAGTCCAGAGACGCCACTGCGGACCACGAGCGGAGCTTCGGATCTGAAATCAGTAGGTTTATCTTGGTCACAAGCTTGCGCCTGTCTTTATCGCCAAGGACGTCGGATACGTGGAGCGAGCCTATCATGCTTATTGGCGGGCTCTCTATTCTCCTTATCAGGTCTTGTACCGTAATCGACTGGCCTGACTTCCAGGCGTCCTCAAGGAGGGCGGAGACGAGGGTTATCTCTTTTCTATCATCTTCGCCATAGCCGGCAAGCCTCAGCAGGTTGTACGAGGTGAGGTCGAGCAGGTCGGCCGCGGCCGACACGTCGCCCTGCAAGAGCGCAGCAAAGTCCTTTGGCGCGGAGAGGTCCGGCGAGATGCCGACCGGCAGGCCGGCAGACGACTTTGGCGTAAATATCCTGACTGTGACGGATTTTGCGAGATCGGCCTGCGCGTTTGGCTTGACTGCGAATTCTTTCATCCTCTCAGAGTACGTCTGACGCAAGCTCTTGGCGTACTCTATCCTGTCCACCTTTAGCGCGTCGGCCTCTTTTTCCGACCATCTAGAAAAGTCAAAGGTCGCTGACGTAAAGGCAAGGTTGCCGATGTCGCCCTTTGGGTCGATGGCAAAGGTCGGGATGCCCAGCAGTGCGGCCTCTTCGACGAGCACCTTTGAAAGCACAGTCTTGCCAGACCCGGTGGCGCCAAGGATGATGGCGTGCTTTGTGAGCGACGCAGCGTCGATCTCAAACTTGCTTATACTGCTACCATTATTATTATCATCATAATTATTGCTACTGATGCGGCCTATATGGAACTTGGGCATCTGATCTTCAGAGCTAGCGCGCATGTTAAAAAGTGCTGTGTATATCTTTACCGTTGATTTACCTCCTTTTTTGTTATTGTTGTTGGTGCAAAACATAATGGAGGATGAGTTCGCCGGCCATCGTCTTTTGTACGCGTGCAAGACGGAACTTTCGACCCTGTGAGATTTTGTCGTAGCCATCCCCTTCGGCGAGCGTGGTTGCAAGCCGGCCGCCGGCGACCCATGGCGCAACGGTCACTATCAGCTCGTCTGCAAGGCCGAGGCTCAGGACCGACCAGTTAAGCTCACCGCCGCCTTCCACCAGTATTCTCTCAAGGCCCATTTTATCAAGCATAGAGAAGAGGGCTCGGATATCGACGGTTGCCTTGCCCTCGTTGCCTGCCGTTATGATAACGACCTCTGCGCCTGCCTGCCGTATCCTCTCGACGTCGGCAGGGCTCGCCTGCGTGCTTGCAGCAACTATGGTCCTTACTTTGCGGGCGGTGCGCAAGAGTCG
>DASZTR010000148.1:0-7034 GCA_035547955.1 Nitrososphaera sp.
ATCAAAGGCGGCAAGCTCAACAAGAAAAAGATATCAAAGCTCCTTAGGCAGCTCCTCATAGAGCTCGGCGAGAACCCGGACCGCGAGGGACTGCTTGGAACCCCTGACCGCATGGCCAATATGTACGAGGAGATCCTCGGAGGGTACAACATGGATGCCGAGCTTGACGTGACGTTCAGCGACGAAACAGACGTCATCGTGGCAAGGGAAATCCAGTTCTACAGCATGTGCGAGCACCACATGCTCCCGTTCTTTGGCAAAGTTCATGTCGCATACGTGCCGGCAGGCAAGGTGTTCGGAGTTTCAAAACTCGTGCGCCTGGTAGAGAAATACTCGCGCCGGCTGCAGATCCAGGAGCGTCTCACAAAGGAGGTGGCTGACGAGCTGATACGCATGGGAGTAAAGGGCGCGATGGTGATAGCCGAGGGCGACCACCTGTGCATGCAGATGCGTGGTGTGCGCAACAACAGTTCGATGCTCACTATTGCGTATCGCGGTGTGATGGAGCAGAAGGATTTGCGTGAGCACGTACTTGCTATGATAAAAGCTCCAAAGACGCTCTAAAAGATAAAGAGAAGAACAGTTAAAATAAGAAAAGCGTCAGAATACCGCTCGTCATCGCATATGAGCGGCAAGGACGAATCCATCTTTTCAAAGGAGGCCCTTATGGGCACGCAGGCGGGCAAGGAGATCATAAAGCAGGGTCTTTTGCGTGGCAAGGGCTACAAACAGTTCAACCATTACAAGGAAAGGGCGGAACAAGAGTTTGGTGTGTTTACCAAGAGGTTCGTGACGTCGCTCCACGCCGCTATAAACGCAGACGGCGACCCCGCATCGACCATGCAGAAATTTGCAGACGAGGTCGGCTCTTCCGAACTGGCCCCGGAAGCAGGGCGAATCGCAGACATCAAGGCAAGGCTGTCAAGCCCGGACGTTCTGCAGGACAGAGTCACAAGGATACTGAACTCCAATTTCGTCAAGATGACATATCCAGTCTTTAACGCGCTGTACGACGGCTCCTCGGAATACTTTGGCGACTCGCAGGAGTCACAGGAAAAGCGTGAAGCAGTCATTGACGGCCACATCATCGCAATCGACCTGTCAGAGCCGATGGACAGGATCGTTGACAGGGACGAGGATCTTGAATACTTGGAAGACTACAAGTTCATGAACCCGTACATCCTGGGGATCGCCCGGCACAAGATATCGCAGGGGGGCGATGCCGTGCTCAAGGCTTTTGAAGAGGGCTTCAAAGACGCGAGGATAGGCCAGTACATCGACGTGAAACTAAAGACAGTGCCGGCATCCATAAATGACGAGAAGATGAACGACTGCTACAAAAAGTACCGCGCAGTAATGGGCACCGCCGGCAGGAACATGGCTCTCAACCGAAGGCCGCTGGGAGACATATTCCACCTCGGCATGGCCAAGGCAGGAGAGGGCGTCGGGTGCGGGAATGAGATCGAGGACGCCATCAAGAACGGCGCAATAAAGATACCGTCATGGCCGCTCTACTACGCGCTCAACGCCGGCGACGTAAAGCGCGGGTTTGAGCTCACCATGCAAAAGAGCGAATTGTATTTGAAAGAGGCAGAGATGGCAGTCGAGATGCTGCCAGAGAGCTTCCAGCTAAAGCCGTTCTTGGAATTCTTGTTTTTGACCGTGCGCCACTACAACCAGTACTGGTATAACGACCTTGCGAGGCGCGCGCCGTTTTCTGATTTCCAGAAAAAGGTTGAAGAAGTCGCAGTATTGGACAAGTAGGCGAGGAAATGCCGCCATCTTCACCACCATTATCACCATCAACGTCTCCCTCGCCCCCCCCATCGCTTATGTGGTCCGAAGTGCACAGGCCCAAGAGGGTGGAGCAGATGGTCGGGAACGAGGAGGCGAGGATCGCTGTCGTCAAATGGCTGTCAGGATGGGTCAACGGTACAAGGCCGCTTCTCCTAGTAGGCCCCCCGGGAGTCGGCAAGACCACAATCGCCCACGCCCTTGCGCGCCAGTTCGACTACGATTTAGTTGAGATGAACGCAAGCGACGTGAGGAACAGGGTCAGCATAGAGGCGAGGATAAAACCGGTGTTTGCCAACACAGGGCTCTTTGGCCGCAAGGTACTGTTGTTCCTTGACGAGGTGGACGGCATATCTGGCAGGGAGGACTCGGGCGGCCTTGATGCCCTGGTCGACCTGATAAAAGAGCCAACGGTGCCAGTGATTATGGCCGCAAACGAAAAGTCGGCCAAGATAAAAGAGCTCGCCAAGGGCTGCAAGGTAATCGAGTTTGCACCCGTTCCGCCGAGGCTGCTCCTGATGTTCCTTGATCACGTGCTTGCAAAGGAAAAGGCCAAGCTTGACCCCGGCGACAAGGTGTCCATAGTGGTCAATAGCGGCGGCGACATTAGGTCGCTCCTCAACGGCGCCCAGTCACGCGCGGCAGGATATGCGACGGTATCAAACAGCGACATTGCAGAGATTGACATTGCGGACGCGGTAAACGGATATTTTGCCGCCAAAGACAAGGCCACTGCAATGCAAATCTTGGCGCGAGCCGATGCCTCCTTCCCGGACCCCCGGTACGAGGCCATGTCGCCTGAGGCAAGGCGCAAGGACATGGTAGCCGTGCTGTATTCGTCCATAGTCTCTTCGCGCTCTATGGACAAAGAGTCGCTTGTGGACCTGCTCGACGCGCTTTCAAAAGCAGACATGGTTGTCGGCAGGGTCAGCAGGAACAGGCAGTGGAGCCTGTTGCGCTACGTGCGTGATATGCTCTCAGATGCCCTGTACGCAAAGTCAAGGGGCAAGGACATTAAATACAGCCAGTACGCTATGCCATGGCCAGTGATGGGCCCGATATTTGCAAGGTCGCAGACCATACGGAAAATCGCATCCGCAGTGGGGCCGGCGATGAACGTGTCAAGGAGCACTGCCAGTTCTGTCGTGTTGCCATACCTAGTGCGCGCCATCATCAACGAAAATGTGGACGTTTCAGAGTTTGCAATGACAAACTTCGGCGACGAGTCGATAGGCGAGTCGCTTGGAAAGGAGGTTGAGAGGGCAAAGGGGGCCAAGCGAAAGTAAGATGAGTGACGGCAAAGAATCCTGGATAAAACTTCTGGTCAAGTACAGGGGCAAGTGTGCCATGTGCGGCAAAGACATCCCGCAGGGAGAATACGCGCTCTGGTCGAGGTCTTCAAAAGCCATCAAGCACATAAAGTGCGAGACGGTACCACTACAGCAGCAGCAAATACAACAACTCCGAGAGAAGAAAGAAGGTGGAGGAGAGGAGCAACTGCAGGCGCAGGAAGACACAATAGAGCTGAAATGTTTTATCTGCGGCAAGAAAAACGCCGGCTGCGCCACTTGCAGCCTGGAGGCAGACTGCAACCGAGCAATGGTATCGCAGGCGTGTATATGCGAATCCTGTCTGTCCGGGCCTGACGCCTACGACAGATACCAGCAGACGTTCCTATCAAAGCTAGCCGGAAAACTTAAAATGTAAAGGTACCTGACGCATACATGCATATAACAAATGTCGAGCGAATACGAGCACAACGTCGGCCAGCTTTTGGCCGAGAAAAAGGCAGCACTTGAGCAGCTTGTCAAAGATCCAAAGGAGAACGCCGTGAAGATATCGCAGCTCATGCTTGAAATCGATTCGCTTGAGGCCATGTACGAGAACTATAATCTCGGCCTGAACGTCTTTCGCAGGGCGCAGGGTGGAAGGGCCGGCTTGAGAGAGTAAGAAAAAAAATATAGCAAAATAACCATCAGGCAGAAATTATCACCCAAATGCTGTAATGAATTTATATAGCCACACGCTGGCATTAACTACACTCCCATGCATGAAGAAAAAGTAAAGTGGCTGGCTGCATTGAAAAAGTCCGCCGAGAACGGTGGTGGCGAAGAGCGCATCGAAGCCCAGCATTCAAAGGGCAAACTTACTGCACGTGAGAGGATAGCACTTTTGCTCGACGAAGGCAGCTTCGTCGAGATCGACAAGTACGTCACCCACAGGGGCGATGATCCGACCGTCCAGAAATTCTATGGCGACGGCGCCGTGACAGGCTTTGGCACGGTCAATGGCAGGCAGATCTTTGTTTTTGCTTACGATTTTACAATCCTTGGTGGCTCGCTTGGCGAGATGACAAGCAAAAAAATCACCAAGGTGATGGATCACGCCCTGAAGGTAGGGTGCCCCATTGTAGGCATCATCGACTCTGGCGGCGCAAGGATCCAAGAGGGCGTCAACAGCCTTGACGGTTATGGCGACATCTTTTTCCGCAACACAATGGCTTCAGGAGTGGTACCGCAGATCACTGCAAGCATAGGCCCATGCGCGGGAGGCGCGGTGTACTCGCCGGCAATGACCGACTTTGTAATCATGGTCGAGAACATCGGCCAGATGTTCGTAACCGGGCCGGAGGTAGTGAAGGAGGTGTTGAGCCAGGACGTGTCGTTTGAAGAGCTTGGAGGTGCACGTGCGCACGGGTCAAAGTCCGGCGTGGCGCACTTTGTAGCCAAGAATGAATATGACTGCTTTGACAAGATAAAGAAGTTACTGTCGTTTATCCCGCAAAACAACGCAGAGGAGCCGCCCGTAGCGACGGAATCCACCGACGACCCGAACAGGGTCGACCCCAACCTGATAAACATCCTGCCAGAGAACCCCTACCAGCAGTACGACATGAAAGAGATAATCAGGTCGATCGTCGACAACGGCGACTTTTTTGAAGTACACGAGCTTTTTGCAGATAACGTCTTGGTGGGCTTTGCAAGGATGGGCGGAAGGACGGTCGGCATCGTCGCAAACCAGCCTATGTACCTTGCAGGCGCACTGGACATCAACTCATCCAACAAAGCGGCCCGGTTCATCAGGTTCTGCGATTCTTTCAACATACCCATTGTCACTCTAGTGGACACGCCAGGGTACCTGCCGGGCACCGACCAGGAGCACAATGGCATCATCAGGCACGGGAGCAAGCTGCTGTATGCATATTGCGAGGCCACGGTGCCAAAGGTAACCTGCATTGTCGGCAAGGCGTACGGCGGAGCCTACATCGCTATGGGGAGCAAGAACCTGCGCGCCGACGTCAACTACGCATGGCCAAACGCAGAGATCGCCGTACTAGGCCCAGAGGCCGCCATCACCATCATACACAGAAAGGAGCTGAAAAACTCGCCAGACGCGCCGGCGATGAAGAAAAAGCTTGCCAAGGACTATCGCGACAAGTTTGCAAACCCCTACCTTGCAGCCGAGAGGGGCATCATCGACGTAGTGATTGACCCGATGGAGACCAGGCCCATGATAATTCGCGCGCTAGAAGCGCTTGCCAACAAAAGGGAGACAAGGCCGTGGAAAAAGCACGGCAACATCAACCTATAGCAAGTAGATAAGAGAGGAGACAAGAAAGAAATGACCAACACCAAGAAAATCACGAGCATCCTGATTGCAAACAGAGGCGAGATAGCCCTCCGCGTGATCAGGGCATGCAAGGAACTTGGAATAAAGTCAATAGCGATATACTCTGACGAGGACACGAGGGCAATGCATGTAAAGAGGGCAGATGAGGCATACCACATCGGCCCAGCTCCACCGGCTCAGAGTTACCTGAACATGGCCAAGATAGTCGAGACCGCAAAAGCGGCTGGTGCTGACGCAATCCACCCCGGATACGGCTTCCTTTCGGAAAACGAAAAATTTCCTGACATGTGTGATAAGAACGGGATAATATTTATCGGCCCGACTGCAAAGGCGATTGACGTCACCGGCGACAAGATGAAGTGCAAAGCTGTCATGAAAAAGGCAGACGTCCCGACCGTTCCGGGAAGCGAGGGTACGGTAGATGATGTCGAAAAGGCAGCGGACATTGCGCACGAGGCCGGCTACCCCGTAATGCTAAAGTCGGCCTTTGGAGGCGGAGGCAGGGGCATAAGGCTTTGCAGGGACGAAAAGCAGCTGCGACAGGAATTTGAGATGGCATCTGCCGAGTCCAAGGCGGCCTTTGGCAAGTCAGCGCTGTTTGTAGAAAAGTACCTGCAGAGGATCAGGCACATCGAGTTCCAGCTGCTGCGTGACTCGCACGGTAACGGCAGGCACTTGTTTGAGCGCGAATGCTCGATACAGCGCAGGCACCAGAAACTCATTGAAATGTCGCCGTCGCCAGTAGTCGACTCTAAAACTAGGGAAAGGATAGGCGAGACGGCAGTAAGGGCGGCAGCTGCGGTAGACTACCTCAACGCAGGCACAGCCGAATTTTTGCGCGACCCGGAGGGCAACTTTTACTTTATAGAGATAAACTCCCGCCTGCAGGTGGAGCACCCCGTCACAGAGCTTGTAACTGGCCTTGATTTGGTGAAATTGCAGATCCACGTGGCAGAAGGAGGCGAGATCCCGTTCAAGCAGGGAGACCTGAAGATAAACGGCTGCGCAATGGAATGCCGCATTAATGCCGAGGATCCATTCTACGACTTCGCGCCGTCAACAGGCGTGGTGTCGGACTGCAACATCCCATACGGCCCAGGCATCAGGGTCGACACTTACCTGTACCCAGGGTGCACTGTCTCAGGGTACTACGATTCACTCGTAGCAAAATTGCTCGCATGGGGCAGCAACTTTGACGAGGCTCGCGTAAGGATGAGAAACGCGCTAGACGAATTTACCATAGAGGCCATCAACACCACCATTCCGCTGTACAAGACCATAATGAGCGAGCCCAACTTTATCAAGGGCGAGATTTCAACAGACTACCTAGAACGCTTCAAGGTGTTTGACAGGATGAACGAAGAAGTCAAGATGGAAGCTGCAAAGAACGCCCAAGCTGCAGTGGCCGCTGCGCTCTTGCAATCAGAGATTGTGAGGAGAAGCCCTTCTTCACAGAGCAGCAACAGCATTAATAATAACGGTCAAAAAGCTCCTTCAAGGTGGAAGATGATGAGGGCGACGAACTGACATGGAGTTCAAAGTAGGCGACCTGGCCCAGATGCTGAGTGGAGAAGTGCTTAGGACGACGGGTAACAACTCGGTACTTGTAA
>DASZTR010000149.1:0-11949 GCA_035547955.1 Nitrososphaera sp.
GTACCCGCAGCATGGACACCACAAGCCATCCCATTTAATGAATATCTCGCATATCTGGCACCGCTTTTGGCCGCTTGCGTACCTTCCAGAGCCGACTGGCTTTTGAGCCTTGTGACGGATGCATATACCCTTGCAAGTCATTTTTTATCACTGGGTAAAATACTAGCGCATGGCGGTGTTGCCCGCCTTGGTCTTCTTTTTCCCTTGCTATGAATTACGCCCGATATCTATTTAAGATTTGTACAAATATTCTATCATCAAAAGCTGAATAATGTCAAAATTTGTATAATCTGTTTCTGCTTATTATTGTAAATGTTCTAAATAAAATATGGGAAAATAATAGTTATATATTCAATATCTTATGCGATGTCATGCCCATTTTTGTGAAAGTATTTCAATAGGCCTTCGACAAATGCGGAATTCTACAATATATTTAATATAATTGCAAAGTTTTTGACGCTCTATTTAATTGTTTGCATGAGGTTCAGTTATTACCAAAAGCACGGAGCGAGTAGAAGCTTGTTACTAGAGCCAGTGCTGTATCTTGAGAAAGTCTTCGATCGGTTCCTTCTTTAAGAGCTTAATGAGGGCGAGCGCCTGTGGTACGGAAAGCATTGGCTTGGTAAAGTGGTTGTCCGTAGCAATCCTTGGACAGGCTACCTGCACAAAGGCGTCTATGCCCTTGAATATCTGCATCCTGTCGCCAGTGATTTCGGTGATGGCTATGAGCTGCACCTTCTTGCCTAGCTTTTCAAACTCTTTTTTCAATTCCAGCGCCCGCACATGCGCAAACTGACCTTCCTTTAGACCGATGACGAGCCCGATGCGCTCTGCGTCTGCGGCCTTGTATATTGATAATATGGCGCGCTTTTGTAGCCCTTGCGCAAACTCGTTTACCTGCACGTACTCCTCGAAATACGGGTCCAGCATGAACGTCGGCTTTTCAGTCGACATGGCCACGCTTGCTGAGTGGAACTGGCTCTGGCCTAAAAAGACGTAGCAGTCAACCTGCTTTTGCACGTTCCATGCAGGGTAAAATTCGCAGCCAAAGACCTGCGCGTCGCGCAGCTGGCCCTTTCCTCGCCCTATTATCACCTTGTAGCCAAACTTTTCAAAGACCTCCTTCACCTTTTCTATTTCTTCAAGGTGCTGGCTGTCGGTGACGAGCGATATCGCCTTGTATCTGCCTTGCATGTCTTTGGCAAATTTCATTGCCACCGAGTCAAAGCTGACGTCGTCGTACGCGTTTATCATGACCACCTTTTCGCCAAATGTCCCCATCGCCACGGTGTGGCCAACGTTGAACAGCAGATCAGCACCGAGCATGTCTGCCGCATGCGTGTTCAGGTCGCACGACCCCCAACACGGGTCGCCGATTACGTACGCCTCGATCCCGAATTTCTCGTTGATGTGGTCGGCCACGTCCTGCAGGCGCGGGATGAGTGCCTCTGCGCCATTTAGCGCTACGGAATGTGGCTTGCGCTCCTCTATTGTCTCGAAAATGCGGTTCTCGTCTATCTTTATCATATTTTATCTTTCTCTTTTACCTTCTCGCCTTAAATGGCGTAATCCTGATCGCCGACTTTGGGCAGACTGACTCGCAACCATAGCAGTAGGTGCAGTCGCGCTCGCGTTCTGGCATTGCTTTTTTCTCTTCTTTCGTGGTAGTGCCCCTGCCGTGCCACCATTCAAACACATTGGCCGGGCATACGTCAATACACGCGCCGTCGCCCACGCACAGGTCGAAATCAACCGCGACGCTCGTACCAAAGATGCCAAGCACGCTCTCGCTATTTCTCCATACCTTCAGGTTGCTGTGTGCTTCTTCACTGTGCCTGTGCAACTGAAAGTCAGGATCGATGGGCAATTGAGTATATTTACGCACAGGAAAATCTCGCTGGATTCAATTTAAATCATACTACGTATCTCGCATTGATACATCGTCGCGTTGAAGGGTTGCCACAGTTTATATCATGCACTTGCCCATTGCGTCAGGTACAAAGAGACTCCGGCAGGTTTGTTTGCAGAGAGATATCATATGTCATCTTCCGTAGTTTTTGTATGAAATCAAAGAAGTGAAAGAGAAAAGACATGACTGCAGTAAAAGAATCCGCAATCACATTTAACGAACTTGGGCTTGACGAGAAGATCCTTAAAGCGCTTGCAGAAAACGGTTTCGAGGCACCTTTCCCGATACAGGAGGCGGCAATACCTCCAATCCTCCAGGGCAAAGATGTCATAGGCCAGGCGCACACAGGGACCGGCAAGACGGCAGCATTTGGGCTGCCACTCCTTTCTAAAGTGAAAAACAGCAACAGGCAGGTGCAGGCTCTAGTACTCGTCCCCACAAGGGAGCTTGCAGTGCAGGTGACAACCGAGCTGGTTAAATTTTCAAAATATGTGCACATCTGGACGGTTTCAGTTTACGGCGGACAGAGCTTTGGCGTCCAGGCTGGTCTGCTAAAGAGAGGCGCCCAAATAGTGGTCGCCACGCCCGGGAGGCTCATCGACCACATAAGGCGCGGCTCGGTAAAGTTGGACGGTGTAAAGTTTGTAGTCCTTGACGAGGCTGATAGGATGCTCGATATGGGCTTTATCGACGACATTGAGTTCATTCTGTCGAAGCTAGGCATGGGCGGAGTCGGCAATAACAATAATAATGGAAGTGGCAAGGAACTGCAGACGATGCTGTTCTCGGCGACCATGCCGCCAGAGATCCTGCGGCTTGCAAAAGGCCACATGCGGCAAGGGCAGGTTCGCGAGATAAGGCTGAACACAAAGGAGGTCGGGCTCGACAACATCGAGCAGTCGTACCTGCTGGTAGACGAGCAGCAGAAGTTCAATCACCTCACAAACCTCATACGCCCATATAAGGAGCAGGTGATAGTATTTGCGGCCACAAAGCGCAGGGCGGACAAGTTGGCAGCAAACCTTAAGGCAGGCGGCTTTCGGGCGTCTGCAATACACGGTGACCTGTCGCAGAAGGAGCGGGATCACGTAATGGGCAGGTTCCGCAACGGTGCAGACAGCGTGCTCGTCGCCACAGATATTGCCGCTAGGGGAATTGACGTGCCGGCTGTGGGTCACGTGATAAACTATGACGTGCCAAACGAGCCGGAAACCTACTTCCACAGGATCGGCAGGACCGCAAGGGCGGGCGCGGAGGGCACTGCAGTCTCGCTCGTGTCGCCGGACCGGTTCGGCGAGTTTGAAAGAATATTAAGGCAGACCAAGCTCCCGATAAGCCGGCTCAATGAGGCTATGGGGATTGAAGTCCCTGCAATGCGACAGCGGCAACAACAACGTCCTCAACGCGGCCACTCGCATCTGCAGCAACACCGCGGCCATCAACATGGCCGAAACAACCGAGGGCGGCACAATTCTGGTGGCGGCAGAAGAAGCTGGAGAAAGTAAGCAAAATACATCTCCTTCATTTTCAGCATCACATATTATAGTGAGATAATCGTCATTAGCAGTTAATTGGAACCCTTGAAGGGCTGCCTAGGGGCATGGGGGCAAGCACTTGATTCCATATCATGATGTTGGCCTCGTATTGGCCAGACGGTGGCAATGAGGACGGATCGAAACTTATCGCCATTTGCTGCTCGGCGTTTGGGTTTATGGACATTGTCTGCCACTGGAGAAGTTGCGTGACTCCATTGGTGTTATCTTCAAGCTCGACGATGATTACAGCTGCTATGGGCTGGACTGAATTGGAGAGGCTTTTTACCGTGACAACGATCATGGTCAGCCTTCCTCCGCTTGATCGACAATCATCCAGAGGCTGCCCACTGGGAGCCGCTAGCGCGATTCGCTCAACCTGAACTGGATAATAAGAGGGGCTTGCAAAGGCAGCGTAAGCAAAAGCTGACGTCGTCGTAATCATCATGGCTAGAACAAAGAGAAATGCAGAAACGATCCAAAAAAGCCACGTACACGCAAACTTCTGCATGTAGTAGGTCGCCGGCGATCCCATGTAGTCCGACAATTGAATAAATGATTACTTAACAATTATGTCCAAAACAAGACCAAGTTTTCTCATTATATATGAAATAATGTTATCAGATTTTTAAAGAATGAATAGCTGTTGCTATCGTCTCTCCGTTATTCGCTTATTTTTCCTCAGGATCCGAGATGTGAAGCAATGATCCTACGCATTGGCGCCCCTTGGCAGATGCATTTTTAATGCTGTTATGTACAGTATAGCTGGTTTTCAACTTAGGAAAAAGAAGAGTACTCAGTGAATCACAGTTAAAGGAGATGGTAATGCCGGGCCAAGGTCAGCTTTTTGGACGTGTGATAAAATTGGTCGGCGGCGACAACATCGTGGTGAAGTGCACGGACGGCAAGGTGAGGACGTGTAGGATCAGGGGCAAGATCAAGAGGAGGATGTGGATAAGGGACAACGACTTGGTCTTAGTGGCCCCTTGGGACTTTCAGTCAGACAAGGCGGACATCATCTGGCGGTATATCTCTGCCCATGCAGACAAGATAAAGCAGGATGGCCTTCTGGCCGGTCTCGACGGGTAACAATCACGGTCCCTCGCATATCCTCTTCATCTATTGAGGAGCGCCGGGGCACAAAACACGGCTTTTGGTCTGCTATTGCTGCTTTAGGTTTGCAATTGTAGTGCATATTCGTACTTGGCTTGTTTGTGGTGAACTAGCTGTGTTGGCGCAGCCGTCTGTCTGCAGCACAGCAGCGGATATGTGATATACGCACACGTCTATTCAGCATTGCCATTTTGTGTTTTGTAGGTAATAGCAGCAGAATCTAGTGGTCGGCGGTAATTATCATATTAAGGAAAGCTGCCCACTTTTCAGGGTCAATCGCGTATATACTGTAATATCCCTAGATGGCCTTTGCTGCCTTGCAGAATTCTGCTATGGGGTCTCTAAAGTTTGGATCTTTTTTGCTGGTCAGTTCCGGGTTTGTCCCGCACACAAAGGTGGGGAAAATGTAATAGATAATCAGGAGGGCTATTGCAGCCATGCAGCCCATCGCTATCAGCGCGCCTTTTAACGACATTAGTAACGACAAACCCTACTGCCAGATGGGTATTTTATTATTCTGCTCGTCTGTAATAATTTTGCATTCGTCACCTTCCAAATGATGGGGTGGTTTTTACAAGAATCTCCTGTCTCGCTTGCTTCTTAGCAATTCTGCTGTTATTATTCCGGGTAATCTGAATATCAGTTGTTTTTCCTCAAATGTTAAAAACAATGAATTTTACAATTCAACTGTAAACATAGCATGTCGGACATAACAGGGTATAAGAAAAAAATCCTAATTCTGTCTATCTTGGCTGCGGGATTGGTTACTGCGTCATTGGTGACTGCCGCGTCGTTTGCTTCTGCGCAGAATGCGACGAACCTAATTGGAAATGGTACTGCAAATGGAGCTACTACTACTACTGCCCCGCAGGTCACAGTCCCGCCTGCGGGTACAAGCAGCAATAGTACACAGGCTGCGGCAACAAAAATAGTGGGCACAATAAACGTCAGGCAGGCGGCGAAAAACTTAATGAGCGATAGCGTTAAGGTGACACTGGCAGAAGCGTCCAGCAAGGCGGCAAGTCAGGTCGTCAATGGGACCGCAGTCAAGGGCTGTCTCGGCGTAGTGCAAGGCTATCTTGTTTATACAATTACAGTGGAAAACATGAACAGCGGAACTCACCAGAAGGTAATTGTCGATGCCGGCAATGGGAGTGTGCTTTACACAGCGCCTCCAAGCTATACGGGACACTCGGTTTCAGGGATGATAGACGGATACTTTGCACACCACCACCGCCACCACCACCACTATCATCATCATTACTAGTGATGTAGTGTGTGTAAATATCTTCTTTAAAGGCAACAGCATGTGAATCTGTACGTAAAGTCTGTCCTGTAAGGCACAGTACGTACACGATGTTGTGGTAACACAATAAGCAAGGCCCAGATAGAAAGGAAGTTTTGATAGATAGAGGCGAAAATCTCTTTCGACTTGAAGATTTCTAGCAATAACACCTGCGCAGATAATGGGAGGGGAAATAAAAGAGAAGGAAGGTGGAGGCAGTCCACCGGTACCACCGTTGGCAAAAGGCCCCATTTCAAGCCCTGCGAGATCCACCACGTAGACGTGCTAGCATGGCTACGCCGCCTTAGGGTTGCTCCCTCCCGGACCTCACCCATTTCGACGATGCGCAGTCGACGCCGCGCCTTCGCGCAGATCGCTGCTCATAACCATCCGACACGGCGTGATTTCATTTCCGCAAGGCAAGCGGGTACCTCCTCCCAGCGGATTTACCCGGCAGTTGCTGGTCCTGGCGTAAAGCCGATTTCCAGTATGGGGTACGGCTAGCACCCCGACCCTACCTGCCTCCACAATGCCTGTACAAAATTCAGTATATTATACTTTATACCGCCGTCACCACAGTCGGCAATATGTGGTTTATCGCGACGCCGGCCTGAGCAGATTCCTTGTCTTGCATACAGAGCAGACGTCTCTTGTGGAATCCCTCCCACACAGCGTGCATTTCCAATCGCCCCTCGGCCCTGTAAATGACGAGCGCAGCCTCTCTGATACCTTCATCATCGACGCGTACGCATTGTTCTTTATTCCGGGGTGTTCGCCTTCCATCTTGTTGAAAAACTCGCGCAGGTCTGTGCGTATGCTCTCGTTCATGTATGGGCACTCCTCTGACTGGAACGGTATTTCGCGCTGCAATGCGTAAAACGCTATCTCATGTTCATACAGTTCCACGAATGGCTTGATCTTTTTCATGCCGCCTGCGTACTCTACCGGCTCCGGGTATATCCAGCCGATGCGCTCGATGTCGCCGGCGAGTAAATTTATCATAAACGTCTGCAGCTGGTCGTCCATGTTGTGCGCAGTAGCCACTACGTCTGCGCCCACGCTTTCTGCAGCCAGGTCGATGGCCCTGCGCCTGAACGTACCGCATATAGAGCAGGACGACATCTTTTTCTCTGGCGGCCGCAGCACCATCGCCTCGTCCATAGACACACCAAAGAGGTCGCTGTAGCTAACAATCTTGCTCTGCACGCCGAGTTGAGAGCAAAAATTCTTGACGATTTCGAGCGACTCGTCACGGTAGCCCTTTATCCCCTCGTCAATCGTGACAGCGATCAGGTCATCTTTGGACCTGTTGTGGCTCTCAAAAATCCTTTTCATGACGAATAACAACGATAGGCTGTCCTTGCCACCTGACACGCCGATTGCGACCCGCTCGCCATATTTCTTTAACATCGAGTACTTGGACATCGACCTTGCGGCCTTGTCCTCGATGGACTGCACGAAGCATTTTTTGCACAGAGACTCGCCAGAGTAGGCGCGAAAATACACGGAAGGTTCCTTGTGGCACTTGCTGCAGGAGGGGGAGGCGTGCATCACGACGCCTGCTGGAGAACCTGCAAGGGATATTAATTGTTCTGGGGGATCTATTTCTGCTGCTTGTCCTTCTTGGAAGACTGCCACCAGTCGATGTAGTCGTCATGCCTCTTTTGGCGCTTGTCCTCTTTTCTGGCATCGGCCTTATCACGCAGCTCGTCTATCTTTTCTCTCGAAGCAAACAGGCCACAGCTCTTACAGACAAAGTTCTTGCTGGAGAGGTCAAACTTTAGCTCGCCTCCACACTCGGGACAGTAACTGACCAATATATGATCCCGTTTCCATGCGCAAATAAAAGGTTTATTCAGGTCGTAGGCCGGCGCACGGACTTGGGTCGTCATTCCGCAGGCTAGCCGCGGTCGGTTCGCCCGTCTTGAGTGCCGTGCACCGAGCGTGTTATTCTGCGCGTAGAAAAAGATTAAACTGTTGCTATCGTCTCTTATTCTTCTTCATTTGAAATTGTTATTATCCTGCCTGCGTCAGCGTCCACCTTGATTCTGGAGCCAGGCTTGACCAGCGACGATAACGTCCCTTTTCCTGCTGCACCAGCCATCATCCTCATCATCTCTTCTGGTATGTCGACCACCGGTATGTTGGCTATTGCGCAGCCGGAAGCGGTAGTGATGTCTGCCTTGATGCACACTATGGCGCTTGGCGCCGTGCGCGCTTCTTTGAGCGAATAAAAGACATATGCGCCTACGCTGCTCCCGATTGCGTTTGGGAACACCAAGACCGCGTCCTTGAGCGACCTCCCGTAGAGCTCATGCTTTGGGTCCGTTATCTTGCCACTCTTGGCGTCAACCATCGCGAGAAAGTTTATCGGCTGCAGGCTGACAAGCGCCTTACCTTCGCCCTTGCCACCGACTATCCTCCGGCACCCCTCTAATATCGACATTATTTCGTCGCGTACTCCTTTACTATCGTTTTTATGTCCTTCAAGGCGACCTGGACCTTGTTGGAGCTGTTCATGTAATACGCCGCCTTGACGCTGCTCGTCACCACGGAATCGTACTTGTCTTTGTCGACGTAAGGGGTCAGGCACGTGCAAGAATCGCACATGAACTCGCCCCCTGCCTTTTCAATCTGACCTGTCAGGCCGATCTTGGTCGCCTGGTTGTGTATAGCACGTGAGCAAAATATCATACAGCGGCGGTCAAATTTCTTGCCCTCTGTCAGCATGGCGAGCGTGGCGAGCTCTTCAAGCCCGAGCTGGGGGCTACCGAGGGTTATGATGTCCCCGTCCTCTGCCGTGTTTAATTCGTCCCTTACCCTCGTTGCTTCCTCCTTGCCAAAAGCTATCTTCTCGCCGCCGGCTGAATCTCCAAGCGAGAACATGCCGCAAGAACCCGATGTGCCGATACCTGCTGAAAGCGCCTTTGCCTGCGGCCTGCCTATCGATGTGCCGATGCCAGCAAGGGCGACACTGCTATCTTTGACCGATTTGCCTGCAAAATACCCTAGCAGGCCGTAATCAAGCTCGCTTTCAAACGATAATGATGAACCTCTTGTTGTCTTGATTGTTATCTTGGGGTTCCTTGCCTCGTCAAGGCGCAGGTCGGAAAGTGGCGCCTTGCCCGTGACAGAGCTTGCAAGGGCCGAAAGCGCGCTTTCCTTGTTGGTGCGCAACCCAAGGAGCGAATTTGAAAACACGGCCGCGTTGCTCTCTGCAAAGCTTACCGCGGTGCCCTTTTCTGGGATGTCAAAAACTTCGTAAGGGGTGCACGTAAATGATGGCGTGACTCCCATCCGCTCGTACGAGCGCATTATGCTTGCCTGACTTTCGATGAATCTCCTAGGTAGCTGCTCCGGCCTGTTTCTGTCATAGCCCATCGGGTTTACGGTGGTCTTGATTGCGATCCTTGCGCCTTCGCTGAACTTTTCAAGGAATCGCACGCCCGCGTCGCCGATGGTGTTGTAGTTGACGCCAGAGACGTGGGCCCACTTTATGGGCACCAGCCTTTTTGCGCCTGTAGCCTCGCCAATGGCTGAAAGAATGCGGTACGCTTGGGCAAGCACCTCTCCCTCTTCTCCTGCAAGCGCCCTCTCTTCCTCCTTTGTCAGCTCCACGAAAGCATCTCGACAAACAGAGTATAATAACCATATTGCAGCAAGGGTTAATGCTTGCCAGAAAAGACGACGAAGAAAATCCCGGTGAGCGAGATACTCCACCGGATGGATACATCGCTCAACCGAGAAAAGCCCCCGCGCCTAACAGCCCTCCGCAGCCTGCAGCAGGAGGAGCAGGGCGACCCCTTCAAGATACTGATAGGCACGATACTGTCTGCACGGTCACGGGACGAAATTACCACGAAGGTAGTCAACAAGCTGTTTGCAGCCTACAGGACGCCGGCGGAGCTCGCCTCTGCCGACATACGCGACATTAAAGATTTGATACACAGCATAGGTTTTTACAACGTCAAGGCGGAAAGGATAAAGAATGTCGCGCATGCGATAGTTGAAAAATTCGGCGGCAAGGTGCCTTCAGACCTTGACAAGTTGCTGGAGCTCCCTGGCGTTGGCAGAAAGACCGCAAACTGCGTTCTCGTCTACGCATTTGACGAGCCGGCGATCCCGGTCGACATACATGTGTACCGCATATCGAACCGCCTCGGGCTTGTAAAAACAAAGACCCCTGAAAAGACCGAGGAGGAGTTGAGCAAGATAATAGACCGGAGGCTGTGGACAAAAGTAAACGATACTTTTGTCATGTATGGCCAGAACATCTGCCTGCCAGTCAAGCCAAACTGCCACGTATGCGACCTGAAAGGCATCTGCTGTTATTATTATGATAACTTTGTCGCTGCTACCGCTACCTCTGTCAAGGAGTCCTCTTTTTCTTGTACAAAAGGACGCCCATCAGCACGCCGACGCCGATCATGACTGCCGCCGGTACGTAGTATGTAGGGCTGTCTGCGAGGTTCCCGTATAGGATGGTCAGGCCCAAAGTGCCTGCGGTCGCGCTCGGCGGAGCCGTCGCCTCGTCCTTGCCGTAAACCTCTATGGATGCGGGGTCAAACCCCTGTATGTCGAGCCTGTCTACCGCTATCCTCTGGCCATCTGTGACTGAAAGCCCACTGTTGTCGGCGTTGGTCACTGTGACAAGCTCCTTGTCAACCCATTGACCTGTATCGAGTATCTGGTAGCCAGTTTGTGGCACATTGACAGCGACTACAAATTTTTTCTGCGCGCCGTCCCCGTACAGGAAAAGCTGGATGTACTTAGTGCTCGGAGGCGCCTCCTTTATCGTTATCACCACCTTCGAGTCGTTCCCTGGGGCGTACACGAGCTTGTCGTCTATAGTGAATATCCAGTTTTGGCCCTTTGACTGGTCGTACTTGTAGACATATGGGTTGCGGTTGTCGCGGTTTGCGGCCTGGTACGGGATTACAAAGCTCTCGTCTTTTGACGTTTTTACGACGTCAATTGGCTTGATGGCCTCTTGCGCAAGCGCGTGGAGTGGGACAAGCGCAACGACGACAAGTCCAAATATTGCCAAGGCCGGACGCAAAAGCCGCATTTCGGATAGAGATATACTGCAAGGCAATATATACGACTCGCAGGCGCTGCTTCGCCCACCGCACATCGGCTATTGACGCATTTTGGGCAGGAACGGCTGTTTCAGGGGTTCCTGAAATAAGCGCCTGCCCTATAATCTGGCAGGAGAAATGATTGTGGGAGGGGTAACAGAGCTAGCATTAGCAATAGTTGCAGTATTGTCTTTTGCGGCTCTATTGCTCACTGCTGCAATGGTCCTCCCCGCGGCATACGGCCAGCAGTCACCCTCCTCCTCATCTTCTTCTTCCCTCTCTTCCATTTACGTCACCACAAACAAGAGCGTCTATAATTCCAATGACCGCGTCATCGTAGCTGGTACTATCGATCTTAGTGATGATAGTAGTAGCAATAACGACAACAATAACAGTAATAATAATGACAACAAAGCAAATTTTGTGACAGTTCGAGTGGCAGAGGACGATGACGATGCTACTGGCGCCACTTGCGGCCAGCAGTTTATCCGGGTAGACAGAGACGGCTCTTTTATCTCTCGGCCTCTGAAGATGGATTGCGGACCCGGCAACTATACCGTGACAGCAACCTATGGTGCCCAGACGGCTACCGTCAACTTTCGCATAGCCGGCGACGAAGAGGAGACGGCTGCTGCACAGAGCAATGACCTTGCCCAGATACGCGACTCTGTAGAGCAGGCTAGGGATGAAGTCAGCGCCAGGATAAAAGAGCTCGTGCAGGCCAACATCACCGTCCTGCCTGCGCAGGCGATTGAAAAGTACCAGCTCGGCGCGTCTGAAGCTTCGCTTGCAATCCAGTTCTCAGAGTACGGCGAAGCACAAGATGCCCATACACACATGGACACAGCCCTCGCCTATTTTGCCGCAGTACAAACCCTTCTCTCACCTGAAAATTTACAGGCACTTTCGCAGCGGTCTGCAACAGTCAGCGATGTCGAGGAAATGCGCCTGGCGGCCATAAACGACAGGTACGACCGGCTGGCAGACATTTATCCTGCCCTTGCTGCACTTGCCCAAAAGAATGGCGTGTCT
>DASZTR010000150.1:0-2656 GCA_035547955.1 Nitrososphaera sp.
TGAAGATAGGATTGGCAACCACATCAACAGCAGACTCTGCCACTTATTACCAGAAGGCAGCCATACTGATAACATACCCCTATGACGAGGCCATAAACGAGGCAGTTTCACTTGCTGACGCCGCTGGCTACAAGGTAAAGAGGATCGTGACACAAAAGCACATCACTAAATCTCGCTACGGCATAGGCAGGGGCAAGGCGGAGGAGGTAAAGTCCATAGCAGAAGAGATCCGGCCCGAAGTGATAGTATTTGACGAAGTACTCAAGCCTAGCCAGACGTATAACCTTGCCAAGGTATGTAAAAAAGAGGTAATAGACCGCGAGCGCCTGATACTCGAAATATTTGAGCGCAGGGCGAGCACCACGGAATCAAAGACGCAGATCAAGCTGGCGCAGCTGCGCTACGACATGACCCGTGCAAGGGAGGCGGTGCGGCTTGCAAAGGCTGGCGAGCAACCGGGGTTTTACGGCCTTGGCAAGTACGAGGCCGACGCGTATCTGCTGGACATAAAAAACCGCGCCCAGGCGTTAAAGAAAAAGCTTGAAAAAGAAGTGACCAAGAGGCAGCTCCACAGGAGCCAGCGTGCAAGGGCGGGCCTGATGTCGATTTCTCTTGCAGGCTACACTTCTGCCGGCAAGACCACTCTCTTTAATGCACTCACTGGCGAGAACAAGAGCACGGCGGCAAGTGTCTTTACCACGCTTTCCACCTTTACCCGCGCCATTGACCTTGACGGCGACAAGGCACTGTTGCTCGATACTGTCGGCTTTATCAGCAAGCTGCCGGCGTACATGGTTGACGCGTTCAAGTCCACTTTGGAAGAGCTGTCGTACGCAAGTTTGGTATTCCTCGTAATAGACATAAGCGAGCCCATCCTTGAGATAAGGCGCAAGCTGGCAAGCTCGCTTGAAGTGATAAGGGAGTTTGAGGTACCCGAGACTAGGATCGTTTACATCCTGAACAAGGCAGACAAGACGACTGAGGAGGACGCCTTTGAAAAGGCAGGCCAGCTAGGATTGCTTGCGTCAAGACGCGTCTTGCCGGTGTCTGCAAAGACAGGATACAACGTAGATCAGTTGAAAAGCATGGCAAGGTCGTTGCTTTTTGAAACATATGAAGAAGCAGTAAAAGCGGTGGCGCAGAAGAATAAGGAAGATGGCAATGAAAGAGAAGCAACAAATAGCAGTTCTCAGGATAGGGCATAGACTGGTCAGAGACGACCGCGTGACTACTCACGCGGCACTCGTGTCGCGGGCGTTTGGCGCAGAGCGGATTTACATGACCGGCATAGACCAATCGGTAAAGGACACTGTCAACTCTGTCTGCAGACGTTGGGGTGGCAATTTCGAAGTGGAGATAATTGGAGACTGGAAGGGGGTCGCAAGGGCGTGGAAGAAATCCGGCGGCAAGATTGCGCACCTGACCATGTACGGCATCAATATCGACGATGTGACAGAAAATGTGCGCAGGGAGGAAAAGCTTCTGGTGATAATAGGCGCAGAAAAGGTACCGAGGGAAGCGTACGAGCTCGCAGACTATAACATCGCCATCGGGAACCAGCCGCATTCAGAGATAGCGGCTCTTGCGATATTTCTTGACAGGATGTTTTCTGGCAAGCAGTTCAAAAAAGAGGTCGATGGCGGCAAGTTGAGGATTGTGCCATCGGAAAAAGGCAAGCAGGTAGTGCAAAAGATTTAATCGCTCTCCGGTTCCACTGGTGCCAGTGATGACACTAACCTGCGCCGATCGCCCATTCAGCGAGATGAGGAAATGCACCTCGACTGAGACACATACACACATACATACATACACATACCAAGGAGAAATGCGTCTGTGTGTTGTTGTTGTCTTCTTCTTATGGTGCACATCACTTTTTTTGATATTTTTGGCAGTCTCTGCATGTGTATGAGCTGCATATTAGCCGGCGGGGTAGAGTGAGGCGCCAATCATGACGGTCCCGTCCTGCGGATTCCGTAGTTCGAATTTTCTTTGTACCTGTCTTTGTTTTCCACGCGGCCAGCAGTGCAATATATCTCAAGCTTGTGGACAAAGTAGGATCACCTCTCCCTGTCCTGCAGCTCAAGCCATCGGCTGCCTTTCTCAAATCAGGTATGCGCCAGTGTGACCTTTGTCTTGCTGCCATCATCGCCCACAGGCTCCAGCGTCCACGTGAGTGTTGTTTTCGGAAAATTCGGATTGGACGTGTTTTCCGCGACATCGAGAATTTTCTGTCTGGGACAATCTCCAGCACTTTTCCGACTACGCGCTGGTTTAAAGTATATACCATCTATCCGCAGAAACCGGACCTTCATTGGGCCTCCGTTCCGCGCCTCAAGGTTGACTTGATCTGGAAACCGGAAACCAGTGCGAAAGGTCGTTTTCGCTTGTCAGCGCGTTGAGAATTATATGCTCTTTTGTATCACCGTCTTGGTCATCCTCTTTCTTTTGCATCCTTGTTCTCTACGTATTCTTCTTTCAAGCTGCATGAATGGTCGTCACAAAAGAGGTCAAAGAACTGCACCATGTCCGATACCGCATTTTGTTGATTGAACAGTGTACCTGTTCTGCCCTTCCTTACACTCGCTGAAAAGACCGGCGTCCTTGAGCACCCTCAGCTGCGTCGATACATAGCACCATCAGCATCTGCCGGCGGCTA
>DASZTR010000151.1:0-9273 GCA_035547955.1 Nitrososphaera sp.
AGGCGAGTTGTAGTAGACGGCGTAAGCACCAAGTTCCTTTGCGATATTTGAGTTGAGCTCGTTTATCGAAGATACCTCGCCCACGTACTTGTTGGCCACAAGGTCGCGGTTATGTGTGTACAGGCCGACCTGCCTGCCGTCCACTGTCGGCACGTAGCTGACCACCACGTCAATTCTCCTTGCACCGGCGTTTTTCAGGTAGTAGATGGTCTCCCGGGCGGTCGCGCTTGTTTGTATGGTTCCCTGCACGGTCGCGATGTTCCTGTCTTTGACCAGCGGCTGCATCACGAATTTGAGCGACCTGCCAGTGGTGAGCAGCTTATTCTTGCTGTCCTGCTCTGAAAAGTCTATCATGTTGTCGGAGTCGTCGTATCTGTCTTTAATCACGCCTTCTGCGATGTCAAAATGCACAGAATGCGTTCGATAAGCAAGTCCAAAGCCTAGCGCCATCGGGCGCGTATAGTCAGGCTCCGCGTACGCCGAGTCGAGATCTCGCACCTTCAGGTCAAGGGATAAAAAGTCTGCCTGCTCCTTGCCGATGCTCTTCCGTATCTCATAGATGCTCTTTCCTCCAAGGGTCGCCACCACGCTTGACTCGCGAATGAACTCAAAGGGGTCCATCATCAGCTTCGAGTCATGGCTTGTGGCGATTACCTCAAGGCCAGCGCGCTTGCCCATCTTTAGCAGGTGGCCGGGCTTTATCTCGGAAAACTCCATGTCTACAAGCGACGCCCGGAGCGAATTTTCAGAGGCGACGATGTTTAGCGTCCTGTCCTTTCGCGACGCAGTCGCAAGGGGCTTGAATCCTGTGCTGTCGCGGTACGCGTACACCTCGTCATGGAGTTTTACCAGCAGGTTTCCTCGCAAGTGCCTGTCAAGGAACTCGACTGCCCTGTCAGGGTCCTTTTGCAAAAGCGTAACAAAAATGTAGTAGATTTTGAAGAGCGAGTCGGAATGCTTTGCTGGCCCGACGTACGGATGCAGGTGCAGTTTTTCCGTGTCGACGAAAAACCCATCAAAGGCCACCTGGGCTGACTGCATGCTCGCAAACGGGGGCGACCTCTTTAGAAGGTAGCCAATGCCGCACACGCCGCCCAGCTTTTCCTTGTGCGCCACCTTCAGTATAGCGTCGTCAGGGGGAAGCGAACCATCGGCGCCAACTGACCCGCTTCCGGCCATCATGCGCCAGTACGCCTTGCCGCGGTGCTGCAGCATACGCATGGCGTGTGCAAGGTAATAGACTACGGCCTGTTTTGGTTCAGTGCCGTGGTTGTAGATGGCGACTATGCCGGCCATTTGTACCAGCTCTGGAGGAGTTTAGATAAAAATCTTGTTAGAGCGAAGGCACAAACGTCTGCCTTTGCCGCTCGTATTCTGATATCTCGCTTTCAAGCTGGAGAGTAAGGCCGATGCTGTCAAGGCCCTCAAGCAAGAGCTTTTTCCTAAATTCGTCTATCTCAAAGCGCATGATTTTCTGGCTGGCCTTTACTGTCTGCGCTGCAAGGTCTATTTCGATCTCTAGATCGCCGTTCTGGAAAAGGTAATCGACCTCCTTTCCCGCAAGCCTGACTAGCAGGATGCCGTTTTTGGAGCAGTTGTTGTAGAAAATGTCTGCAAACGACGGTGCTATCACCGCCTTAAAACCGTAGTCGAGTATTGCCCATGCGGCGTGTTCGCGCGAGCTCCCGCTGCCAAAATTATCCCGTGCGAGAAGGATCTGCCTCCCCTTGTACTTCGGGTCGTTGAGCACGAAATCAGGCCTAGGGTTGCCTGCCGCGTCAAAGCGCCAGTCGTAAAAGAGGTACTTGCCAAACCCGGAGCGGCTTAACAGTTTTAGAAACTGCTTTGGCACTATCTGGTCAGTGTCGACGTTTACCCTGTCAAGGGGCGTCGCCCTGCTCTTTAGCACCGTAAACGGCGTCACGACGCTAAAGCCACTCCCTCACGTCCACAAAGTGGCCCGCTATCGCAGCCGCTGCGGCCATCACCGGGCTCACAAGGTGCGTCCTGCCACCCGTCCCCTGCCTCCCTTCAAAGTTGCGGTTTGAGGTGCTCGCGCAGCGCTCACCGGGCGCAAGGATATCAGGGTTCATGCCAAGGCACATGCTGCAGCCTGACTCGCGCCACTCAAAGCCGGCATCCTTGAATACATGGTCAAGGCCGAGCTTTTCTGCCGCCGCTTTTACGTGCTGCGACCCGGGCACCACCATCGCCCTCACGCTCGGCGACACCTTGCGGCCCTTTACTGCGACTGACGCCTCCACGAGGTCTTCAAGGCGCGAATTGGTGCACGAGCCGATAAAGACTCGGTCGAGCTTGATATCAGTGATGGGCGTTCCGGGTGCAAGCGCCATGTAATCTAGCGCACGGACTGCCGCCTTGCGCTCGTTTTCATTACCTCTGGCAAACTCGTCAGGCGACGGCACGCTTTCGTTCACGCTCGACACCATCCCGGGGTTCGTGCCCCAGCTTACCTGCGGAGCAAGCGACGCAGTGTCGATCGTGATTGACCTGTCGAATTTCGCGTTATCGTCGGTGCGCAGACCTTTCCAGTACTCCATTGCGCGCTCAAACTGCTCCCCCTTCGGGGCATAGCGCCTGCCCCTGATATAGTCAAAAGTCGTTTCGTCGGGCGCGACGAGGCCGGCCCGCGCGCCGCCCTCTATTGACATGTTGCATATCGTCATCCTGTTCTCCATAGAGAGCTCTGAAATCGCGTCGCCGCGGTATTCCATTACGGAGCCGGTGCCGCCGGCGGTGCCTATTGTCCGTATGAGGTAGAGCACCATGTCTTTTGCGGTCACGGCATGCCTGTTCCTGCGTCGTCCGTCAAAATTGATGGCAAAAGTCCGGGGCTTGTCCATCCACATTGTCTGTGTAGCAAGCACGTGCTCGACCTCGCTCGTCCCTATACCAAACGCAAGGGCGCCAAAAGCGCCGTGCGTAGATGTATGGCTGTCGCCACACACGATTGTCGTGCCTGGGATTGTCAGCCCGAGCTCCGGCCCTATCACGTGTACTATGCCCTGGTCTGGGCTGTGCATGTCAAACAGTGTAATCCCAAACTCCCTGCAGTTGTCTGCAAGCGTGCGTATCTGCATCGCAGATATCTGGTCGACTATGGGAAGCGACCGCTCGGTGGTGGGCACGTTGTGGTCCATAGTAGCGTACGTTAGGTCTGGCCGGCGCACCCTTCGGCGGTTCAAACGGAGCCCGTCAAAGGCTTGCGGAGATGTCACTTCATGGACCAAGTGGCGGTCAATGTAGAGCAGGGATGGCCCGCCTTCCTTCTCGCGGCTATGGACGACGTGGCTTTCCCAAATCTTTTCAAATATGGTCCTTGGTGGGTGAGAGGCCAAGCGAGAGAGGACTTGGCGGCAGGGGAATATAAAACAACGAGTAGGCGACATGCAGAGATAGTTTTAAATCAGGTCGGGATTCTCTTGCAGCCATATAAAATGCACCCCCAGGACAACCGTTACCCGGAGTATATCGCTGACCAAATAAAGAAGGGTACGACCACGTGCGCCCTAACATGCAGGGACGGAGTGGTGCTGGCGGCAGACACAAGGGCGAGCGCCGGCTTTTTCATCGCCGACAGGCACGTCATGAAAATCCAAAAGGTCGACAACCACCTTGCGATGACTATTGCAGGGGGAGTCGCCGACGCGCAGAATCTAGTCGACACCATGCGCTACAACGCCAACATCTTCCGTCTGTCAAACAAGGAGGTCATGCCGGTCAAGTCGGCGGCAAGGCTCTGCTCAAACATACTGTTCAACAACCGCTACTTTCCCTACTACGTCCAGATAATTATGGCGGGCTACACCGCCAAAGAAGGCGGCAGGATATACAACATTGACCTGTTCGGCTCGCTCACGACTGAAAAGTTCATCTCCACGGGTTCCGGCTCGCCAGTCGCTTACGGCTACCTAGAGTCCGAATTCAAGGAAGGCATGGGCGTAAACGACGCTTACAAGGTAGCGATGCAGGCAATCGCTGCGGCAATCCGCAGGAATGCCGGGACGGGCGACAACATCAACGTAGCCATCATCGACAAGGACGGCTACCGCGAACTTTCAAAGGAACAAAAGGCCGAAGTGGGCGTCGTCTTTTAGACGGCCCACGGCACATCTTATTTTTACATGCTCTCTTGCCTGCTATAGTTTGTTATTTCATTCATAAACAGACCAGAGTCCATCTTGGAGAATGCGGTCAGCTCGATTTTTGCACCTGGTCTCATGAACTGGCGTATTTCGTCTCCCGCTTCTCTGACTGTCCACCAGTCTTCTCCAAACCTCCCTTGCAGGTGCTTTTCAAGCTCTGCCGCGCGGACGGCCGCTATCAGGTAGCTTGGCACGTACATTACTGCATCAGGCAGTATGTGGTGGAGCAGCCAGTACTCGCCCGGCACGTCAAGCCCGGTGTATTCCCGCAGTAACTTGCCATAGAGGTCGCTTGCCTGCCCTACGGAGAGCTTTTTGCGCCAGTACTCGGCCTTCATGAGCGAGTTTGCAGCGTAGAACGCGACGAAAAAGAGCTCCATAAAGTTGCTCCTCCACCGCAGTTCATCAAGGGCGCGCTCGTCAGTCACGCCGAGCGTCTTCAGGTAGCGCCGGTTCTGTGTCAGCCGCTCTATGAATATAGAGAATATCTCTGCGACCCCCATCGAAAAGCCGTAGCGGTCCCAGTAGTCAAGTGATGGGTCGATGGATGTCGCATGCGCCGCGTGGCCCATTTCGTGGTAGCACCCCTGCAGGTCAAAGTAGGGGCTTTCGCTCTTGTACAATACTCTGATATCGTTTGGCACCTGTACGAAAAAGCATATTGGCGAAGGGTACTTGTCCTTGCGGTTTTCCACGTCTATCTGGATCTTGGATAAATCAAAGCCCAGTCCTTCAAGTGTCCTTTTGACCTGCACAGTCGGGTCTATTCCCGAAAAGTGCCTTTCGAGGTCAGAGTAGACACGGTTCCTGAAAAAGTAAAAGTCGTCATAGTATTCTGCCGGCCTGCCAAGCACCTTGTGTGACACGTCAGAAAGGGCCTCCTGGAAAGGCCTTTTGGCCTGTCTGCCCATCGACTTTACAAAACGCGTCAGCTGGGAGTATGTGAATTTCTCGTTTTCAAGGTAGCCTGCGAGAGGGTCGAGCTTTGTTCTTCTTTTTTTGTCAGGATGCCCGGCATACACGCTAGAGATTGCGTCAAAGCGCGCCTTTACCACCGGCGCCAAAAATCGCGCCTTTTGCATAAACTCGTCAAATACTGCCTTGCGGTTTTTTTGGTCTTGCTCGGCGCTGTTGTACTGGCGCCACGAGCTCCAGTTCACGGGTTTGCCCTTGAACTTTTTTTGCACTGAAACGATCTTGGTGTTGCGCAGTTCATACAGCTTTAGCTCGAGCTTCTTGGCAGACGAATCGGCCATGCTCTCGATTGACGACAGGTAGAGTTCCCGAGGTTCTTCAAAATTCTCAAGGAACAGCCTTGCGGCAAGCGATTTCATATCCGCGAGTCGCTCTATTGTCTTTATGCTGTTCTTCAGGCCGGCGTACTGCCGATAGCGCTCGTCGGACTCGGCAATGTAGATCCTTTCGTCAAGCTGGCACCACTGGTCAAGGTTCATAGTATGTGATAACTCTATAGAGACAACCAACATCTGCAGATTTTAAAAATGTTATATCGTCGCTAGGTGGAAGACATTCAGACGGAGGAGCACACATATGGTTTCTGCAATCGTCGGCATTGAAGGCAACAACGTGCTCGTCATAGAGCCGAGGGGCAGGCTGTCGAAATTTTTAACGCTTGCAAAGAGGGTCAAAGTTCCCCTTGCCTGCATTAAAGATGTGAGCACCAAAAGAGCAGAGATAAGGGGCATAAGGATTGCCGGCACTGCTCTGCCGCCGCACTATGCCGGCCGCTTTTACGACTTTAGGACAGGCAAGAAAATCTTTTACGCGCTTTCAGACAGGTACAAATGCGTCACGTTCTCGCTGGAAGGTGCAGAGTACGACGAGATAGTCGTGCAGGTGAATGATGACGACAAGGAGAGAGTTGCAGAAATGGTGAAAAAAGAGCTGGCTGGCCGGAAGTGAGTCGCGTAATATTCATAAAGTTTTGTCCAAACGTTCGGATTAACTGTTAAATCGATTTTCAAGCTCCCGGGGGTTGATGGAGCGAGCCACCTCCACCGGAGTCCGTGAATCCTTTTATCCTACAGATGCCAAATATAGATCACTAGGCGCTAGCACAGAGATGTCTACGAGCATCACAAGGGCCGCAAGCGTCACCATAGTTCTCTTCACCGCCCTCACCCTTACCCATGCCGCGTTTGTAGACTATCGCTCTACGAATGGTGGCGACAAGGCGCTGGGACAGATGCAGTACCTCCAGAACCGCAAGTTTGGTGTCGAGACATCGTTCTCTTTTGAGCGTGATTCGTGGCGGGGGCAAGTGCGCCAGAAGTGGACACAATGCGGCCTAGGCTGTGGCGTTTACGAACTCCTCGTCAGGATGAAGGGCGGGCCGACTAGGTCTAGGTTGCTTGCGCTGCTCGCAAGGGTGCCAAAGAACAAGCTCCAGCTTGCGAACGAGTCAGGAATCGACTGGAAGGCGGTAGACAGGCACATCGAGCGCATGCTCGAATTTGGCCTCGTGCGAGTAGTCGCCACTGCAGGGACGTGTACGTTATACTCGATCACGGAAAAAGGCAACCGTGCACTGGCGCTTGCAAAGATACATTATTCTTGTAAAGAAGAATAAAGAAGTAAAAGAGCGAGGAAAATGATAAAAGAGAGTGATGGCGTGAGCGCTTTTTTTACGCGCCGGCCATGTTGTTGCGCAACTCGACGCCCTTGTGGTCGTCGTTTGCCATCGCAGCTTCTCTATGCATTTCAGAGAGGGCGCAGCCCATCTGTGCCTCCGGCTTGCCACGCCTCATCAGGCCGCGGTAAAGGCCCGCTTCGAGCGTCTGGCCGTGTGCCTGCTCCCATTCTTCTACAGGGATAGAGTACTTCTTCTGTATCCTGTCCCTGTACCATTCTGGGATGACGTTGAAGGCACAGAACGGTATGATCCTCAGATCTGGCGTCAGGTAGTGTATGTCGCATCTCTGGAGCCTTTCCAAGTCCTCGTTGTACTTGTCCTGGAAGTGCATCATGCCGAGGAATAGCGACCTCACGTGCCAGTTGCCGACAGAGTCAAAGTTGCGCTTTAGCAGTATGCTAGAGAACATCTTTGCCAGGTCAAGGCCGTGCGGCTGCTTGTCCTTGTCCACGAACGTCTTGAGCTTGCGGACGACTTCGAGCATTGTCCAGTAGCGGTTTGCGCCGGACCTGATCTCGTCTGCCTTTTCTTCAAAGTATTCCAATACGCCCTTGATGTCTACAAACGCTGTAAGCGGAGTTAGTTTTCTGGTCTGTGTGTCTTCAAAGACATAGGTGCCTGCGCCGCATGCGAAGTGTATAGACAGCTCATACTTGGGTTTCTTGCTGAACGCCTCGATAATGTTTGTCATGGGCATGCACGACGGGACGGGGAACCATGCGTCTTTGCTGATCTCGCCGTTTGTCTGCTCTTCAATCCTCTCTATGCAGTCAGGGATTGTGATGCGGTATTTCTCGCGTTCTTTTTTGCCCATCCTGCCTGTCAGAGACACCGGCTGGAAGTTCACAGCATGCACGACGTCCATGTGCTTTTGTGCGTAGCGTATGATCCCGCCCAGCTCGTGGTCGTTGATTGACTTTATGACTGTCGGCACGAACACCACCGTCATCCCGCACTTGCGGGCAGATTCCAGCGTGTAGGGGATCTCCCAATGGTTCTTGGGGTTCGTCCTCGGCGTCACGCCGTCAAACGAGAGGTAGAGGTTACTCACGCCAGAGTTCCTCACCTGGCGCATGGTCTCTGGCGACATGGCCAGCTTGATGCCGTTGGTGTTTAACTGGACGTGGTCGACGCCCTCTTCCTTCATTATCTTGATTAGCTCGGTGATATCGTCGCGGAGCATCGGCTCGCCGCCGGTGATCTGAATTGAGTTGCCCGCAATCGGCTTTTCAGCCTTTAGAGTCTTCATCATGGCCCTCACTTGCTCGTGGTTTGGCTCGTACAAGTACGCGCCCTCCAGGCCCTTCTTGACGTAAAAGAAGCAGTACCAGCACGTCAGGTCGCACCTGTTAGTGATTATCATGTTGGAGAGGCCAGAGTGTGAAAGGTGGTTGGTGCAAAGGCCGCAGTTGTTCGGGCATGCGCACTTGTCAATCATGACGTTTGGAGCGTGCGCACCCTTGCCGTCCATCCAGTATGTGCTGAACTTTTTGTACATTTCATAGGAGCCAAAATACAGTTCTTCGGTCTCGCCGTGCGTCGGGCAGGTCTTGCTCATGAAAACCTTGCCTTCTCTTTCAAACACTTCTGCGTCCAGAATCATGTTGCAGTCCGGGCAGATGCTCTGCGTGAACCTTATTGTCTTTCGCGCAGCAACATTCTTGCTGGACATATTGCTAATATGGATTAGCTCCATGCTACTTTCTTAGTGGAAAGGTTCCAGATTTAATATATAAAGATAACCAGCTGATTACTACGGTGGCGACGGGGAAACCAAAAACGCCGTTTTTGTCTTGCTGGACAACCTCATGATATTTTTGTCATTTCTGCTGGAACGTAAATATATAATGGCATGATGATCCGTCTTGGATTTATTTGAGCATTTCTGACAGGTCGCGAAAGGCGATGGAAGACCTTGGCATGACCGGTTACGAGATACGCGTCTACGTATCGCTGCTCGAAGCCGGGGCCATGACGGCGGCCGACATCAGCAAAAAGTCGGGCGTGCCTTATTCCAAGATTTATGAAGTATTGAACAGCCTGGAGGACAAAGGCTGGCTCGAATCGGACAGCTCGCGCCCACAAAAGTTCTTTCCCAAGTCGCCATCAACAGCCCTTGAAGCCATGAGGATGAGGAGCGAGAACAGCTTTCGCGAGAGCCAGTCTGCAATCGTAAGCGAACTCATGCCCATATACACGAAAAGCGGCATCAAGGAAAAGCCAGAGATATGGGTGGTCAGAGGCATCTACAACATAGCAGCCAAGGTTAGCGAGATAGTCGAGAGCTGTCACCAAGAGCTGCTGGTCGCGCTCCCAAGCATAGCGCAAGACGTCGCAAGACCCATGCAGCCAGTGCTCCGCACGCTGCACGAGCGAGGGGTCAAAATAAGCGTCCTTGCCTCTGAGGACACCAGTGCGGACATTGTAAAGGCCCTGTCAAGGGTGGCCGAGGTA